>JASHVM010000455.1:0-4809 GCA_030044595.1 Streptosporangiaceae bacterium | reverse complement strand
GATCAGGTCGGCATCGACACCGGCGCCGGCCTGTCCGGAGCCCGGTCCCTGGACATCACCCGCGCCTACGTCCGGGCCTTCTTCGACCAGCACCTGCGCGGCCGGCCGCAAGCCCTGATGGACCAGCCGTCAGCACGCTACCCCGAGGTCACGTTCTGCTCCCCGTAAGCGAACCGGCGCGGGACGGCCCGCCGAGGAAACGGCAGACCAGTGACAAACCGCCAGGATCCGCGGGTCAAGACCGCCAGAGGCGACGAAAATGAGAACCTGCGATGACCTCGCGACCCGCTGTTAGCCGGTCCTGGCTCAAACAACCGTGATGGTCACGCCGCTTCTCACTCTGCGTGCGTGATCTATGACGCAAAGGCGCAGTCCAGGCTCTGCCTTGACCCGGCAAGGGGTACGTTGCGCCAACGACACCCTCAGGTGGGGCACGTTGCGCCAACGAGCCCCTTCCCGCTCACCGCGACCATCACGAAATAACGTGAAGGTAACGTTCCGGCCTTGAAGCGCCCGGGAACGCGGGCATGGTCGCCCGGCAGCTCCCGCCGGGTCCCGGGCCTGGCCCCGCCCCGGGGTGTCGGCACGCTGACAGCCGCGCTGTCGGCGGGGTGACTGACCGGCGCGCCCGGATCGGCGAGGGTAGCAGCAACCGGTCCGCATAGGAAGGAGCTGACGATGACCTGGCTGCTGTACAACATCCCGCTGATGGTCCTGTTCTTCGCCTTGTGGGTGGGCGTCCCGCTGTGGCTGGTGATCCGGCGGCCGGACGCCGGCCCGCAGCTCGCTGAGGCCTCGGCCGTGGCGGCCCTGCCGGCCGGGCAGCAGGACCAGCCCGGCTACCCGGCCGCTGCCTGACCCGCGGAGGGGGCGGGCCAGGCAGCGGCTCGCTGACCGGCCATCGGCGCCGCCTTCTGGGCGGCGCCGATCTCCTGTCCGGACAAGGCGGAGGACGTCAGCTCAGGAACCCGGAACCAGGCATGCTGAAACGGCGTACCCGGCCGACCACAGCTACACCACCACTCCCACCGTCTACTCCGTGTAGCTGAGCCCCGGACGTGATCACGGGAATCGTAGTTGGCGGGCGATGGTTGTACGTGTACGGTCGAGTGCATCGGGTACGTCCCGGCGTGCTCGCCAGCACAACTCAATAGGGGGTGAACGGTTTCGACTTCGGTGGTTGAACCAGGTGAAGCGGGCCGAGGGTTGCGGTTGCGACCTCGTAAATCCTGTGACCGTAAACCAATAAGTGCCAACGCAAAGCGCACTGACCTCGCTCTTGCCGCCTAAGGCGAGTTAGAGGTTTGTCAGCCCGGGGACGCCTCCGACCCGGTGCCTGGCATCAGTTAGGAGGATCCACCGCCTGCTCCGGCCGCGGGGCCAGGCGGGACATTTAACAGCGGCTGAGCCCGTCGGCGACTTGCTTGCGTGATCGCCGGGGCTGAGAAAAGCACAGCAAGCTGCGCCCGGAGAAGCCCTGGTGAGGTACTGAAGGACGCGGGTTCGATTCCCGCCACCTCCACGAATCGGATGGCGATCGTGCCGTCCGGCAGCCGGTTACCGCTGGTAGCGGTGATGGTCAGGCTGATCCCGCCGGGAGCTTGTTAGACGAAGTGCTCAGGCGTGCGCTGCCGCCGGAAGCCCGGCAGCAGCCGCGCCAGCACAAACGCCCCGGCGATGCAGGCCAGCCCCCCGGAGACCACGGATACCGTGTCGCCGAACGCGGCCGCGACCGCTCCCGACTCCATGTCCCCGATGCGCGGACCGCCGGTAACCACAGCGATCTGCAGGCCGGAAAGCCGCCCCCGCAGCGCGTCGGGCGTGGCGAGCTGGATGATCGTGTTGCGGAACACCGCCGAGATCACATCGGCCCAGCCGGCCACGGCCAGCAGCGCCAGCGCGCCCGGCAGCCAGGACACCAGTCCGAAGCAGGTAATGGCGATACCCCACGCGATGACCGCGATGATGACCGCGCGGCCCTGACGCCGGACCCGTCCGACCCAGCCGGTGGTGAGCGCGCCGATCAGGGCGCCCGCCCCGGGAGCCGCGTACAGGAAACCGAGGGTTGCCGCGCCGCCGCCGAACACGTTCGTGGCCAGCGCCGGGAACAACGCGCGCGGCATGCCGAACACCATGGCGTTGACGTCGATCAGGTACGCGCCCTGGATGGCCTGGCGCCCGCGCACGAACCTGAGACCCTCGATGATCGACCGCAGCCCGGGCCGGTGCCGCGCCTCCCCGGCGCCGGAGGACGGGGGCTGCGGCGAGATCAGGAACACCGCGACCAGCGCCGCCCCGAAGCTGGCCACGTCCATCCAGTACACGAACCGGACCCCCGCGCCGGCCAGCAGCAGCCCGGCTACTGCCGGGCCTACCACCAGGCCGAACTGGAACAGCGACTGGAATATGGCGTTGGCGGTCGACACCTCCGACCGGCTGACCAGGTTCGGGACGATAGCGCTGCGCCCGGCGTCATCCAGCCCGCCGAACCCGGCCGCCAGCGCCGGAAGAACGAACAACGGCCACAGCGCGGGACCTGAAGGGTCCAGGTCCGCGTTGATCGCGAGCCCGGCGCTGCAGCAGGCCATGAGCACCTGCGCCACCATCAGCAGGCGGCGGCGGTCCACGGCGTCGACCGCCGAGCCGCCGATGAGCGCCCCGGCGATCAGCGGAAATAGCTGGGTGAGAGACGCCAGCCCGACGTAGAGGGACGAGTGGGTCAGCTCGTACACCTGGTAGGGCACCGCAACCGTGGTCAGCTGGGTCCCGAGCACCGACGCGAGCTCGCCCAGCACCAGGCAGCGCAGATCCCGGGACCGCCGCAGCGGTGTCAGGTCGATGAGCAGGCGCCGTGCGGTCCCGCCCTGTTGCTCGGTATCCTCGCCCGCCGCCATTCCCCAATTCTCCCGGACGGCGGCGAGCATGGCCGATCATTACCATTCTGCTTCGGAACACGGGATAATAGGGCGACGGATAGAAACGATTGAGGCTGACCGGTTCCACCGCGAGCGCCGGGATTGCCCTGGTTCCGCGCGTGCAGGAAGGGGATGGGAGAATGGCGGCGATGAAGCCGCGGACGGGCGACGGTCCGCTTGAGGTCACCAAGGAGGGGCGCGGCATCGTCATGCGAGTCCCGCTTGAAGGCGGCGGCCGTCTGGTTGTTGAGCTGACCGCGGACGAGGCGTCTAAGCTTGGTGACGCTCTGAAATCCGTCGTTGGCTGACCCGGTTCCGCGCCGCTGGCTCAGTTGCCTCTCTTGACCGCGGCGAGCAGGCCGTTACCCAGCGGCAGCAGCACGGGGACGAGCCGGTCGTCGTCCCGCACCTGGGCAGCAAGGTCGGCGGGCTCATCGTCTTCGTCGCTTCCCGCCAGCAGGGCGTTATTGAAAGCAACGACGCCGCCCGGCCGCAACAGCCGCAGCGCCGCGGTCAGGTAATCCGGATAGTCCCGCACATCCGCGTCACAAAAAACCATGTCGTAAGCGTCATCGGACAGGCGCGGAAGCACGTCGAGCGCGCGGCCCACGATGAGCCGGCATTGGTTTTGCGCGAAACCCGCTTGGGTGAACGCTTTGCGTGCCATTCGCTGATATTCAGGCTCGGTGTCGACGCTGGTGAGCGTGGCGGCCGGGCGCATTCCGCGCAGCAGCCAGATGCCGGAACTGCCGCAGCCGGTGCCGATCTCGACGGCCGTCCTGGCGCCTACCGCACACGCCAGAAAACGCAGCGTCGCCCCCACCTCGGGAAGCACCGGCTCGGTACCGCCCAGCTCGGCCGCGTTCGCGCGCGCGGCCAGCAGCGGCTCGTCTTCCGGCAGGTACTCCGCAGCATAAGCAAGTGGCCCCACCTGCAGCAGCCTAGCGCCAGACGCGCAGGTCCGGGAACTCTCAGGGAGCTACGCCCGTTACCTATGCGATATCAGCCGGGTCCCCGCCCACAGCCAAGGCGGCCGACCCTGACCCGAACTGGCGCAACGGAAGAATCCAGGGCACGATGGTACAAGTCGCGGCACTCTGCGACCTGAAGGGCGGCTTGTTCGAGGAGGCCAGCCAACTGGAATCCCCGCCGACACAACCTGCTCAGCCCGAGTGGAACCTCCCGACCTGGGAGGATATTGTCCGTACGCATTCCGCTCGGGTCTATCGGCTCGCCTACCGCCTGACCGGCAACCCGCACGACGCCGAAGACCTGACGCAGGAGGTCTTCGTCCGCGTCTTCAGGTCGTTGTCCAGCTACACCCCGGGTACGTTCGAGGGCTGGCTGCATCGCATTACCACCAACCTGTTCCTTGACTCGGCCCGGCGCAAGCAGCGGATCCGGTTCGAAGGACTCGCCGACGAAATGGCCCACCGGCTGCCCGGCTCCGAACCCACGCCGGCCCAGGCCTTCGACGACAGTCATCTGGATGACGATGTCCAGGCCGCGCTGAAGGCGCTCCCGCCGGAGTACCGCGCCGCGGTGGTGCTGTGTGACATCGAGGGCTTCTCCTACGAGGAGATCGCCGCCACCCTGGGCGTCAAGCTGGGCACGGTACGCAGCCGGATTCACCGCGGCCGGGCTCAGTTGCGCGCCGCACTCGAGCACCGCAGGCCCGGCCCGGCCGAGGCCTTCGGCGCACGTCCCAGGGGATTCCGGCGCCCGGGCCTGGCCCGGCTGAGGCGGCCGGGTGAATCATGAGCCATCTTGGTGACCGGCTGTCGGCCCTCATCGACGGCGAGCTGGACGGAGCCGAACTCGACCGCGCGCACGCCCACCTCGCCGGCTGCGAGCAGTGCCGGGCCGAGGCCGCCGAACTGCGGGCTCTGCAGCA
>JASHVM010000454.1:0-5469 GCA_030044595.1 Streptosporangiaceae bacterium | reverse complement strand
TATCGCGGCGGCCAGCATGAGCGGGCCATCGCCCGACGAGGTCAGCATGCGGACGGCCCGCCTGGTGTACAGCGGGATCACGGTGAAGATGATGGTGGACACCGACCTGGGAGCGCAGCTGCAGACGATGTTCATGGTGCAATACGAGGCTGACGGGGTCGCCGGGGCGCACGATCATCCGTTCGAGGAGACCTACCTCATCCTGGAGGGAGCGACCGACGCGGCGTTCGACGGCGAGCCCTACCGGCTGGAGCGGGGAGATATCGCCTGGGCGGGCGTCGGCTGCGTGCACTCGTTCCGGAACGCCGGCCGCGGGCCGGTCCGCTGGCTCGAGACGCAGGCGCCGCAGCCACCCGCCCGGTATTCCTACCGGTTCGCCGGGGAGTGGGATAACCTGCGCGGGATCGTAACCGAGCAGAGGACGGGCCGATGAGCAGCGTCGTGGTGGTCGGCGGCACCTCGGGTATGGGCCGCGAGATCGCCAGGCACTACGCCGAGTCCGGGGACCGTGTCACGCTGACCGGCCGGGACGCGGGCCGGGCCGCGGCCGTGGCCAAGGAAATCGGCGGCGACACGACCGGGCTCGCGTTCGACCTCACCCGGCCGCGCGACATCGGTCCCGCCTTGGCCGGGATCGACGCCGTCGACAGCCTGGTTCTGGCCGCGGTCGAGCGCGACGCCAACACGGTGGCCGATTACGACATCGGCCGTGCCCTGCGCCTGGTGACGCTCAAGCTCGTCGGGTACACCGAGGTTGTCCACGCGCTGCAGCCCCGGATGGCTCGCGACGGCGCTGTCGTGCTCTTCGGCGGGCTGGCCAAGGAACGGCCTTACCACGGGTCGACCACGGTGACGACGGTGAACGGCGCCGTTAGCGGCCTGGTGAACACGCTCGTCCTGGAACTCGCGCCGATCAGGGTCAACGCCATTCACCCGGGCTTCGTCGGCGACACCCCGTACTGGCGTGACCGTGACCTCAGCCACGTGGTGGCGCGCACGCCGTGCGGGCAGCTGACCCGGATGGCCGACATCGTGGACGCGGCGGCGTTCTTGCTCCGCAACCCCGCGGTCAACGGCGTCGAGCTCAACGTCGACGGCGGCTGGTTGCTCGGCTGACCCGGTCAGCCCGCCGCTTGCTCCCGGGCCGGCCTTCGTCCGCCGAGTCGTCTGGCCGGGTCCCAGGGCATGGACCGTAGCCACACGGCCCCCGGCCCGGAAAGCACCGCACAGGGGTAGGCGTCGTCGTGACCCAAGACGCCCTGGACCTTTGTGACCTGGACGGCGACCGTGGCGTCGAACATGCCGATGTAGAGCGGATGGGCGCGCAGCGATTGTCCCGCGGTCAGCTCGCGTTTCATCACGTCGCCGGGCAGCCCCACCCAGGCCCGCCCGGAGCCGCCGATCCGCCAGAGCGTCAGCCCCTCGCCGCCGGGACACCCGGGCGCCAGCGGGCCGGCCGCGGCGATCTGCACGCCGGGCGTGCCGGCCAGGAAGCAGGACTCGAGGACCAGGGAGCCCGCATACTCTGGTCCGACGTCGACGCTGAGGATGCAGCCGGGCAGTTTCGACGCGAACGCGACCACGCCCGGTTCCCCGGTCGCCGTGTAGGCGCACAGCCGCGGCTCTTGCTGGGTTCGGTAGGGCGCCGCGATCGCGATCGAGTCGGTCATCCAGGCGAACTCACCGACCTCGGCGATGATGCTCTCGCCCGGATCAAGCGAGATCGACAGCAGCGGCTGCGTGGTGCCGAACAACTGATCTCGCATGTTGGTCCCCTCCACAGCTGCTGCCGCCTCGCGCACCCCCCCACGCTCTTGCTACGCGAGGCGACAGCAGCCGCGGTCTTGTTCTATCGGGCGCGGCGCAGGCCGCGAATCCGGTGGTTCATACATTGTGCCGGACCCCGTTGACAACATCTGTCCCGCAGGTGCTCAGGCGCCACGGGACTTGGCGCGACGGCGCGGTCGCGCTATAACATCGCGTGTTTCAGCGATCGGTCAGCCCGTTCTCCACGGCGTACCGCGCCGCTTCGACCCGGCCGCCGAGTTCCAGCTTGTTGTAGATGGTCGTCAGGTGGCGTTCCACCGTGCCCCGGCTGATGTAAAGCCGCGCCGCGATCTCTTTGTTGCTCAGGCCATCGGCGAGCAGTCGCAGCACCTCGGCCTGGCGAGCGGTCAGGTGGCCAGGCAGCCGGCCCGGCGGGAGGTCGCCGATCTCGGCCAGGGCCTTGGTCACGTCGGCCATCAGCTGCGGGTTCGCGATCTCGTGGGCCAGCGCTTCGGCCATGCGAAGTTCCCGGGCGGCCTCGTCCGCCTGGCCCCGCTGGTGCCAGACGCGGCCCAGGCCGATCATCGCCTCGACCGCGACGTGCGTGTGGCCGCCTGCCTGGCAGGCCGTCACGGCCGCCTGGTAGAACTCGGCGGCCTGCTCCCAGTTCCGCTGCCCGGCCGCAAGGTTGCCCTGGTTGCACAAGACGATGCCTATGATCTGGGGCTGGCCGACGGCCAGCTCGGCGGCCTCGGCGAGCGATGCGCGCGCGGCCTGCCACCGGTCGGACCTGGTCAGCACCTCGGCGAGGTTGGCCAGGCCGATCGCGATCGAGCCCGGCTCGCCGAGCTGGCGCTTGATGATGAGGTTCTGCTCGAGCAGCTCCCTGGCCCGGTCGAGGTTACCGTCGTCGAGCTCGATCAGCGCCAGGTTATTCAGGGCCATGGCCAGCTTGGCCCGGTCACCGGACTCGGCCCGCAGGTCGACCGCGGTCTGGAAGTTGCGCCGGGCTTCGGCTCGCTCGCCCAGGTAGCGCTGGGCCGACCCGAGCGCGGTAGCCGCCTGGGCTATGTCCTCGCCAGGGCCGAGCGGGTCGAAGATGTCGAGCGCTCGCCGGGCCAGGCGAACCGCCTCGGCGTAGTCGTCGTTCTCCACGGCCAGCACGGCGGCCGCGCGCAGGGCTCGCCCGATCCGCCGGTTCTCCTCCGCTGACCGCGCGGGGTGTTCGTCGGCCGCGGCGAGGAACTTGTTGAGCCAAGCTCGCCCCGAGGAGAGCCGGCCGCTGCTCAGCCACCAGCGCCACAGCGCCGTGCCTACCTCCAGGCCGAGGTCGACCTCGCCGTTGTCAACGATCCACTGCATCATCGCGCGCAGATCGTCGACGGCTGACGCCAGCCGGTCGGCCCAGCGCCGCGCATGCGGCCCGGCGAGGGAGCTTGAACTCTGGACGGCGATGTCGGCGAAATGCAGGGCGTGCCGGCGGCGGGCCTGCGGTGCTTCGCCTGCCTCCTGCAGTCGGGCCGTGGCGAACACCCGGATGGCCTCCACCATGCTGAACCGATTCTCCTCAGGGCCGCGGATGACCACCAGCCAGGACGCGTCCACGAGCCCGCGGACGGCGGCGGCCGCCTCCTGCTCGCTGACGCCGGTCACCGCCCCCGCGTCCGCCAGGCTGAACGGCGTGGTGAAGACGCTGAGCAGCCGCAGGATCCGCTGTTGGCCAGGCTGGAGCAGGTCATAACTGGCGCGCAGCACATCGGCGAGCTTTCGGCTGCCCTGAAGGCCGGGCGGGTCGTACTCCAGCAGCGCGACACGCTGCTGCAAGATCTCGCGGATGGACAGCGTCCCGACCCAGCCCGCGATCAACTCGATGGCCAGCGGCAGCCCGCCCAGCCTGCGGCAAAGCTCGCCGACCGCGTGCGGCGGCACGTCGGCCGTGGAGAAACCCGGCAGCCGCTCGCTGGCCCTGGCGATGAACAACCGGACCGCGTCCGAAGCCGCGATCGCGGATGACCCCGCCGCGACCGAGGGACACTCGAGCGGGGGGACGGCCCAGCAGGCCTCGCCCGGCGCCCCCAGCACCACCCGGCTGGTGACCATGATGCGCAGCGCCGGCGCCGAGGCGAGGAACTCCTCGACCAGCCCGGCCACTTCCTCGAGGTAGTGTTCGGCGCCGTCGAGCAGCAGCAGCCCGGGCCGTTCCCTCAGCACGCCCAGCGCCGACTCGCGCCAGCTTACGCCTGGCCGTTCGTGCAGGCCGAGGCGCGAGGCGAGCACCGAGACGACCGGCCGGGGAGGCCGGATCCCCGCCAGCGGCACGAACACCACGTCGCCGCCGATCTCGCCCGTGCCCGTCGCCTCCCAGCGCCGCGCGACCTCGACGGCGAGCCGGGATTTGCCGATCCCGCCGGGCCCGGTCAGGCTGATCAGCCGCGCCCGGGTGAGCAATCCGGCGAGCTCGGCCAGCTCGCGCTCACGCCCGACGAAGCTGGATTGCGCGATCGGCAGCTCAAATCCGTGCCGGGACCCGTGCCCGGCCTCCCGGTTTTGCGCGGGCTGCCGATCGCGGGAAGCCTCGTGCTCCGGCAGCGTCTCGCGATCGCGCGGCGCCTGCGAGTCCCGCGCTGTCGGCCGGTCCCGCGCTGTCGGCCGGTCCCGCGCGGTCTGACGGTCCCGCGGCGTCTGCTGACCGCGTGGCATCCCGTGGTCGCGGGCCGGCTGACGGCCGCTCGCCGCCGCCTCCAGTTCGGCGATGGCCAGGCTGGCCCGTGCCGATGGTCGCGATCGCCCGGATTCCCACCGGTTTACGGTCGCGAACGACACGCCTAGCCGGCGAGCCAGCTGCTCCTGGCTGACTCCGAGCTGGGTTCGCAGCAGTCGCAGCCGCGCCGCGAGCGGAACCGCGTCCAGCGGTTCGCTGTTCACACAGGCAGCGTACGGCTACACGCCGTCGCGCGGGGCCGGGAGGTGGAATTCCGGTGTGTAAGCATGGGATCACCCTGATGTGGTGCCGCTACACTCACCTGGAGTACGGGCTGTAGCGCAGCTTGGCTAGCGCGCGTGCTTTGGGTGCACGAGGCCGCGGGTTCAAATCCCGCCAGCCCGACATATGTGTTGATAGGGGACTTTGCGGACGGTCCAGGCAGGCGCCCGGACCGCGGACCTGCAGGTCTTGCTCACTAGGGTCGCCGATCGGCGGGCGTTCCTGCTCCCCTCCGCCTCGCGGAGGGGAGCGCAGGGTGCTGCTGGCCTGCGGCGCCTGCCCGGCGGTCACGCGCGGGGGCCGGCGGGAACCCCGGCGGGCTGGTGGTGGGTGACGCGGTGGGGGTAGGTCTTGGAGAACCGCAGCATGTACAGCAGGATGACGCACGGCACGGCCAGGCCGAGCAGGAGCTCGGGCAGGCGGCGGGTGGTGTGCCCGTTGATGGCGGCGGCGGCCAGGCGGGACAGGCCGGCGGCGGCGATGGCCAGGCCCCAGCCGGCGCTGAGCACCCGGTTGATCGTCGTGAACGTCGGCGAGGACCAGTAGGCCGGCGGGGTGGTCTGGCGGGCGAACTGCTCGGTGAACGGGATCACCGGGACCAGGGCCAGGATGATCAGGCCGAGGATCAGCGGCAGGCCGGCGCCGGCCCAGGTGGCCAGCCACCGGTCCTGGTGGCTGCCCGCGGTCAGGCCCAGCACCGCGATCAGCGCGAACAGGAC
>JASHVM010000453.1:0-2702 GCA_030044595.1 Streptosporangiaceae bacterium | reverse complement strand
ATCAGCGGCCAACAGCACGCCGACAAACAGGACAAGCGCGACAGCGAGCAGCACCGGCACAGGCATCCTCCGTCTCGTCGTCTGGCCGTAGCCCAAACGCCCAGTAAAGCCGCTACCGGCTTGATTATCCAAACTGCGCTTATCCGGGTGAGCCGGGGCCGGGAGTGGCCTTAGCGGCATCTTCCCGGGCGAGCCGGAGCCGGGCGCGGCCTCAGCGGCATCTTCCCGGGCGAGCCGGGCGCGGCCTTACTCGCTCAGCAGACCGAGCAGCCAGCCCGGCCCGAGGATCGTCGCGCCGGCCGCGGTGGATCGTTCCCGTAGCTCGCGGTCGGCGGTCACGACGACGCGCCGGCCGGGCAGGTCCCGCGCCAGGGCGACGATCGCGTCATCGCCTGACCCGGGCGCCTGTACCACCCGGACCCGGTCCGGCAGAGCGGGGTCGGAAAGGCGAGAACTGGCCGCCTTGGCGGCGCCCTCGAGCACCATGACGAATTCCGGCGCGGCGGTTTCACCCGGCAAGATGGCGCGTCCGCTCGCCGCCAGCCGCTCGATCTGCGCGTGCAGCCGGGCCGCCGCGGCGGCCCGGTCCCGCCACCAGCCGTCAGGACGCGCGCCCATCACGTTGGCGGTGTCCACGATGATCGTGACCGGATGCTCGCTGATCCCGCGCTCCCTGGCACCGTAAGCTGACCGCATGGCAGACGCGAAAATCGCCTGGCCGCTGCCCGAACCGATCTCCAGGCTACGGCAACGCCAGACGGCACCCCTGATCCTCGAGCTCGACCTGACCGACGATGTTCCGGAGGGCCCGGTCACCGATCCGCTGTCCGCGCTGGCCTCCATCCGCAAGATCAGGCTGCCCGACATCATCGACGGCCTGCGCCGCGCGGGCCGCGATGACCGGGTCCGCGCGTTGGTGGTGAGGGTGGGCGGCAGCCGGATCGGGCTGGCCCGGACGCAGGAGATACGGGAGGCGGTGGCCGATTTCCGCCGGTCGGGCAAGCTCACCGTGGCCTGGTCCGAGAGCTTCGGCGAGTTCACGCACGGAAACGTGCCCTACTATCTCGCCACCGCATTCGACCGGATCTGGTTGCAGCCATCCGGCAGCCTCGGGCTCACCGGCGTTGCGGTCGAGCAGCTATTCCTGCACGACGCGCTGGCCAAGATCGGCATCGGCTTCCAGAGCGCGAAGAGGTACGAGTACAAGACGGCCGCCGACAACCTGACCGAACGCGGCTTCACCGGGCCCGCCCGCGAGGCCAACGAGCGCCTGGCGGCCTCTGTCGTCGAGCAGCTCTGCGCGGCCATCGCCGAACGCCGCGGCAAGACCGTCGAGGACGCCCGCGCCCTGCTCGACCGGGGCCCGTTCCTGGCCGCTGACGCTCGGGCCGAAGGCCTGGTCGACGAGCTCGGCTACCGGGACGAGGTGTACCAGGCCGTTCGCAAGGAGGCGGGCAAGGACGCGATCCTGCAGTACGTCGCCCGCTACCGGCGAACCCACCTGCTGGCCCAGCGGGCGCGCCGCCTGCCGAACCCGCGAGAGCATTTCGTCGCCGTGATCTACGCGTCCGGACCGATCAGGCAGGGGCGCAGCACCCGCGGCCCGGCGGGCGGCGCCATGGGCTCGGACACGGTGGCGGGCGCGCTGCGGTCGGCGAAGTCGGACAAGCGGGTGCGCTCCGTCCTGCTCCGGGTCAACAGCCCGGGCGGGTCCGCCGTAGCGTCCGACACGATCTGGCGCGAGGTGGTCAGGCTGCGCGCGGCCGGCAAGCCCGTCGTGGTGTCGATGAGCGACGTAGCCGCGTCCGGCGGGTACTACATCTCGATGGCGGCCGACGTCATCGTCGCGCAGCCGGGCACGCTCACCGGGTCGATCGGGGTTATCCACGGCAAGCCCGTGCTGGAGGAGGCGCTGGGCCGGGCCGGCATCACGACCGATTCGGTGGGCGAGGGAGCCAGGGCGACCATGTTCGCTCCTACGCATCCGTTCACCGAGGACGAGTGGGAACGGCTCAACCTCTGGCTCGACGTGGTTTACCGCGATTTCATCGAGAAGGTGGCGTCCGGCCGCAGGATGCCGGTGGAGCGGGTGCACGAGCTGGCCCGGGGCCGGGTGTGGACCGGCGCGGATGCCGCGGGAAACGGGCTGGTCGACGAGCTCGGCGGGATGGCGGCCGCGGCCGAGATCGCCCGTCTCCGGGCAGGCCTGCCCGCCGATGCGCCGCTGCGCACCTGGCCCAGGCTGACCCCGCTCGATCAGCTGCGGCCGCCAGAGTCAAGCGAGGCCCGCCCGGCGGCAGCCGCCGCGCTGGGCCTGGGCTTGTCCGACGGCTATTCGGGGTGGGGCCCGGCCTGGCGGCTCGCGGCCCGCGCCGGCCTGCCGCCGTACGGACCGCTGATGCTCCCGGGCGCCTGGACAATCAGTTGACCGAACGGCCAGTGGTGCTTCCGGCTGCCGATTATCAAGCCGAAGCCGCATTGTCGGCGTGGGCCGGAGCGGTCACGCTCGTGACAATCGCGGACGGGCGGGACGACATCGGGGCGACGGTCAGCGCGTTCTGCCCGGTGTCGGCTGATCCGCCGCTGGTGCTGGTGTCCCTGATGGGCGGGTCGTATCCGGCCGAGGTGTTCAGCCGGGCGGACAAGCCTGCCACCCGGTTCGCCGTCACGCTGCTCTCGGCCGGGCAGCGGATGGTGGCCGG
>JASHVM010000452.1:0-13979 GCA_030044595.1 Streptosporangiaceae bacterium | reverse complement strand
GCGGCATCCGGAGCGGTTCTGGGCGGCGCTCTGGGATTACTTCGAGGTGCTCGGCGAGCGCGGCGAAGGAGCGGTGCTGGCCGGCGACGTGATGCCAGACGTGCGGTGGTTCGAGGGTGCCACGCTCAATTACGCCCGTAACGCGCTGAGGACCGCGTGGACCGATCCCGACCGCACGGCCATTATTTTTGATTCCGAACGGGCCAGGGCTGGACGCCTGAGTTATCAAGAACTCGCCCAGCAGGTCGCGCGGGTGGCGCGAGGCCTGCGCTCGCTCGGCGTCGGCCGAGGGGACCGGGTGGCGGCGCTGCTGCCCAACGTCCCCGAGGCGGTCATCGGCCTGCTCGCCGCCGCGAGCCTGGGCGCGATCTGGTCGTCGTGCTCACCGGATTTCGGCGCGCGCAGCGTGATCGACAGGTTCGCCCAGATCGAGCCGAAGGTCCTCATCGCCTGTGACGGCTATTCGTACGGGGGCAAGGAGTTCTCCCGCGCCGGCCTGGTCGACGACGTGGCGTCGGCGCTGCCCGGTCTTTCCGCCGTCGTGCTGGTGAGCCTGCTCGGCGCGGCCGTGCCCGCTTCCCTGCCGCGCGTCGCCCGCTGGGACGACCTGGGTGCCGGGGCGGATCCGCGCGAACCGGAGTTCGAGGAGGTGCCGTTCGCGCACCCGCTCTGGGTGGTCTACTCGTCGGGCACCACCGGGTTGCCCAAGCCGATCATGCACGGGCACGGCGGTATCGTGCTCGAGCACCTCAAGGCGCTCGGCTTCCACCAGGACCTGAGGCCCGGCGACGTGTTCAGCTGGTACACCACCACCGGCTGGATGATGTGGAACTACCTGGCCGGAGGGCTGCTCGCCGGCGTGACGATCGTGCTGTACGACGGAAGCGCGACCTACCCGGCCGCCGACCGGCTGTGGCGGCTGGCCGCCGAGCATGGCCTTACGTACCTGGGGGTGGGCGCGCCCTACCTGGTCGCCTGCATGAAGGCGGGGCTGCAGCCCGGCGAAAGCCATGACCTGTCCGCGCTGCGCGCCGTCGGTTCCACCGGGTCACCGCTGCCCCCCGAGGCCTTCGGCTGGGTGTACGAGCAGGTCGGGCAGGACCTGCTGCTCGGCTCCTTCTCCGGCGGCACCGACCTGTGCACGGGCTTCGTCGGTCCCTGCCCCTTGCTGCCGGTGCGCGCGGGCATCATTTCCGGGCGCTGCCTGGCGGCGGCGGTCGAGGCGTACGACGACGACGGCAAGCCGGTCGTGGGCGAGGTGGGCGAACTTGTCATCACCCAGCCGATGCCGTCGATGCCCGTCGGTTTCTGGAATGATCCGGGCGGAGCCAGGTACCGCGAGAGTTACTTCGAGACCTACCCCGGAGTGTGGCGCCACGGTGACTGGATCGAACTGCTGCCCGACGGCGGGTGCGTCATCTTCGGGCGCTCGGACGCCACCCTCAACCGCGGTGGCGTGCGGATGGGAACCAGCGAGTTCTACCGCGTGGTCGAGGGCTTTCCCGAGATCGCCGACAGCCTGGTCGTGGACACCGGCCAGCTCGGCGCCGAGGGCCGGCTGATCGTGTACGTCGTACCCGCCGCAGGATGTGTACTCGACGATGACCTGGCGGGCCGGCTCCGCGCCGCGCTGCGCAGCCAGTTGTCACCCCGGCACGTGCCCGACGAGATTCACCAGGTTCCGGGCATCCCGCGTACCCTGTCCGGGAAGAAGTTGGAGGTACCGGTGCGCAAGATCCTGCTCGGCGCCGACCCGGAGCGCGCCGCGGATCCCAGCGCTCTGGCCAACCCCGAGGTCCTCCGCTACTTCGGGACCGACCCTCCCCGGTTAACCGTGCCACAGCCAGACCAGCACAGCACAAACCACAAAGGAGTGGACGCGATGCCGGAAACCGCGGCGGACAAGGCCAGGGAGGCCCTGCTGGCCAAGGCGGAGCAGGCGTGGCAGGACGATCCCGCGCTGGATTCCGCGCTCGGCAGCCAAAGCGACAGCGTCCTGTGCTACCTGCGCGCTTACTACCAGCGCGTCGCCACCGAGGACCTGGCCCTGCCCTCGCGCCTGGCGGCGGTCGCCGAAGCCCACGCCAGGCTCGGCCAGAGCAGACCGCAGGGGCGGGCCGTGGTCCAGGTCCGTGACCCGGATCACGCGCACCTGGAACCGGTCACCGCGTCCAGCCTGGTCGTGGACATCGTCACCGACGACATGCCCTACCTGGTCGACTCGGTCACCACCGAACTGAACCGGCACGACGCGGAGATCCAGATCCTGGTGCACCCGCTGCTGCGCGTGCGCCGGGACGTGACCGGCGCGCTGCGGGAAGTTGTCGGCGTGTGCGGTGACGACGCGCCCTCCGCCGCGCCGGACGAGCTGACCGAATCCTGGATCCACGTGGAGCTCGGGGCGTCCAAAGACCGGGTCAGCGCCGATCAGCTCGCGGCCGAACTGCGCCACGTCCTGTTCGACGTGCGCGTTGCCGTCGAGGATCAGCAGCGGATGGCCTCGGTGGCCCGCCGCCTGGCCGATGATCTCGGCGGGGCGCCCGGCAGCGACGAGGCCGAGTACGGCGACCTGCTGCGCTGGCTGGCCAGCGACAATTTCCTGTTCCTCGGTTACCGCGAGTACGACCTGGTCCAGGTGGACGCCGGCGTCGGCCTGCGCGCCGTACCCGGGACCGGGCTCGGTATCCTCCGCCACCACAGGAAGGGCCGGGATTCGCAGAGCAAACTGTCGTCCCGGGTCGCCGCCCGGGCGCAAGACCCGCGCGAGCGGCTGGTGCTGGCCAAGGCGAACTCCAGGTCGACGGTCTACCGCGCGAACTACCTGGACTACGTCTCGGTCAAGAAGCGCGACCCGGCGGGGCAGGTCACCGGAGAGTTCAGGTTCCTCGGCCTGTACACGCACTCGGCGCACACCGCGCCGATCGCCGACATACCGGTGATCAGGGGCAAGCTCGCCCAGGTCCTGGCCGCCGCCGGGCTGGCGCGGGACAGTCACGACGGGAAGGACCTGGTCGAAATACTCGAGGACTACCCGCGCGAGGAGCTGTTCGAGATCTCGGCCGAAGAGCTCACCCCGATCGCGCTGGGCGTGCTGCGGCTGAGCGAGCGCAAGCAGACCAGGCTGTTCCTGCGCCGGGACCGGTACGGCCGGTACATGTCCTGCCTGGTGTACCTGCCTAGGGACCGGTACACCACCAAGGTCAGGCAGCGCGCGCAGGACATTCTGTCCGAAGCGCTGCACGGGGTGTCGCTGGACTACAGCGCCGTGGTCGGCGACTCGGCCCTGGCCCGGCTGCACGTGGTGATCCGGGCCGCGCGGGGCCAGCCGGTGCCGCAGGTGGACGCGGTCGCCCTCGAGCGCAGGCTGTCCGCGGCGGTCCGGTCCTGGGATGAAGACCTCACCGCCGAGGCCACCCGGGCGCTCGGCGAGGAGCGGGCCGACCAGCTCCTCGACATGTTCGCGGGTACCATCCCCGAGACCTACAAGGCGGACGTCACCGCCAAAGACGCGGTCGGCGATCTGGTCACG
This sequence comes from Streptosporangiaceae bacterium, assembly GCA_030044595.1. GTDB lineage: Bacteria > Actinomycetota > Actinomycetes > Streptosporangiales > Streptosporangiaceae > Palsa-504. Next base: position 10,450 of record JASHVM010000452.1, on the reverse strand, counting down.
GTGCTGGAGCTGCGCGAGGCCGCGGCGAAGTTCGCCGTCCGGCTGGTGGACAGCCAGGACCGGTGGACACTGCTGGTATACCGGCTGGGCACGCCGATAACCCTGTCCGACGTGCTGCCGCAGCTGCAGCACATGGGGCTCGAGGTCGTCGATGAGCATCCCTACGAGTTCACCGGCGCGGAAGACACCGGCTCGTTCTGGATATACGAATTTGGCCTCCGCCCGCCGGTGACGACGCCGGCCGACAGCGTCCGCCGGATCTTCGAGGAGGCGCTGGCCGCGCTGTGGCACGGCCAGACCGAGGACGACGGGTTCAACGCGCTGGTGCTGACCGCCGGGCTGAGCTGGCGCGAGGTGACACTGCTGCGCGCCTGCGCGAAGTACCTGCGGCAGGCCGGGATGCGGTTCAGCCAGGACTACGTGCAGCGCGTGCTGCGGTCCAACGCGGCCATCACCCGGCTCCTGGTGCGGCTGTTCGAGTCCAGGTTCGACCCGGCCCGCCAGGTCGGCGCGGCCGAGCGTTGCGAGGCGATCGCCGAGGAGATCCGCGGCCAGCTCGACGAGGTGGTGAGCCTGGATCACGACCGGATCTTGCGGCAGTACCTGGCGCTGGTCGACGCGACCCTGCGCACCAACTACTACCGGCAGCACAGCCCGGGCGGGGTCGACGGGCCGCCCTACCTGGTGCTCAAGCTCGACCCCAGGGCGGTGCCCGGGCTGACCGAGCCGCGGCCGAAGTTCGAGATCTACGTCTACTCGCCCCGGCTGGAGGCGGTGCACCTGCGGTTCGGCCGGGTGGCGCGCGGCGGGCTGCGCTGGTCGGACCGGCTGGAGGACTTCCGCACCGAGGTCCTGGGCCTGGTCAAGGCGCAGGAAGTGAAGAACGCGGTTATCGTCCCCTCGGGCGCCAAGGGCGGCTTCGTGTGCAAGCGGCTGCCCGACCCTTCCGACCGCGACGCGTACCAGGCCGAGGTGCTGGCCTGCTACCAGACGTTCATCGCCGCGATGCTCGACGTGACCGACAACATCGAGGCCGACCAGGTGGTGCCGCCGCCGGAGGTGGTCCGGCGGGACGGTACCGACCCGTACCTGGTGGTGGCGGCGGACAAGGGCACCGCGACGTTCTCCGACACCGCCAACGAGGTGGCCGCCCGCTACGACTTCTGGCTGGGCGACGCGTTCGCCTCCGGCGGATCCGAAGGCTTTGACCACAAGAAGATGGGCATCACCGCCCGGGGCGCCTGGGAGTCGGTGAAGTGCCACTTCGCGGCGCTCGGGATGAACCCGGCCACCGACGAATTCACCGTGGCCGGCATCGGCGACATGTCCGGCGACGTGTTCGGCAACGGCATGCTGCTGTCCGAGCACATCAAGTTGGTCGCGGCCTTCGACCACCGGCACGTGTTTGTCGATCCGGACCCTGACCCGGCGGCGAGCTTCGCCGAGCGGGACCGGATCTTCGCGCTGCCGGCGTCCTCCTGGGCGGACTACGACCGGGCGCTGATCTCACCGGGCGGCGGCGTCTGGCCGCGGAGCGCGAAATCGGTCCCGCTGTCGCCGCAGGCCCGGACCGCCCTCGGCATCGACGCCGGGGTTGTCGCGCTGTCGCCGGACGAGCTGATCTCCGCCATCCTGGCCGCCCCGGTCGACCTGCTGTGGAACGGCGGTATCGGCACCTACGTGAAAGCCAGCTCCGAGTCCCAGGCCGACGCGGGAGACAGGTCGAACGACGCCGTGCGCATCGACGCGACGCGGCTGCGCGCGCGGGTCGTCGTCGAGGGCGGCAACCTGGGCCTGACCCAGGCGGCCCGGATCGAGTACTCGCTCGGCGGCGGGCTGGTCAATACGGACTTCATCGACAACTCGGCCGGCGTGGACACCTCTGACCACGAGGTCAACATCAAGATCCTGCTCGCCGACGCGATCCGGGCCGGCGCCATCCCCGCGACGGCCCGGCACCAGTTGCTCAACGAGATGACCGATGACGTGGCCGATCTCGTCCTGCGGCACAACTACCGGCAGAACATGGCGCTGGCCGCGGCCCGGGTGCAGGCCCCCAGCCTGCTCCACGTGCACGCGCGGTACCTGCGCAAGCTGGTCCGGGACAAGCGGCTCGACCCGGAGCAGGACGTGCTGCCGGGGGAGCGAGAGATCGCTGAGCGCCGCTCGTCCGGTGGCGGCCTGACCAGCCCCGAGTTCGCCCTGCTGCTGGCGCAGACCAAGATCTCCGCGGGCGAGGAAGTGCTCGCGTCCAGCCTGCCGGACGACCCGTACCTGCGCCGGGTGCTCGAGGCGTACTTCCCGGCTCCGCTGCGGGCCAGGTTCGCGGAACGGATGGAATCACACCCGCTGCGCCGCGAAATCATCACCACCTCGGCGGTCAACGAGATGATCGACGCGTCGGGCACCACGTTCTTGTTCCGGCTAATCGAGGAGACCGGCGCCTCCGTGCCCGACCTCACCCGGGCGTGGCTGGTGGCCCGGGAGGTGTTCGACATGCCCGCCTTCTGGCGCCAGGTCGAGGAACTCGACGGCCACGTCTCCCTCGGGGCCCAGCTCATGCTGCTGCTCGAGGGGCGCAAGCTGACCGAGCGCGCGGCCCGGTGGCTGCTGCACAACCGCCGCCCGCCGTTCGACATCGAAGCCACCGTGGGCTTTTTCGCGGACGGCGTGCGGACCGTGCGTTCCGGCCTGCCCAAGCTGCTCACCGGGCGGGACCTGTCCGGATTCGAGGAACGGAGGGACTCCTACCTGGCCCTCGGCGTGCCCCTGGATCTGGCCGAGCGGGTCGCGGCCATGGTCCCGACGTATTCGGCCTTCGACATCGTGCAGGTCGCCTCGGTCACCGGGCGGTCCATCGAGGAGACCGCCGAGGTCTACTTCGATCTCGCCGATCGGCTGCAGATCACCCGGCTGCGCGACCGCATCACCGCGCTGCCCCGCGAGGACCGCTGGTCGACGATGGCCCGCGCGGCCCTGCGCGATGATCTTTACGCCGCGCACGCGTCGCTGACCCAGGACGTGCTCGGGGTCAGCGGTTCGTCGTTGCCCAGGACGCCGGAGGAGCGGCTCGCCGCCTGGGTTTCGCGTAACGAGGCGGCGGTCGCGATGGCCGCTCAGACGCTGGGCGAGATCTGGGAGAGCGAGCGCTTCACGTTCACCACCTTGTCGGTGGCGTTGCGCGCCATCCGCACCCTGGTCGCCACCAGCTCCCTGCCGGACCGCTGACGCCTACCAGGCGTGGACGAAGGTGGGCCCGCCGCCGGCCGCGATGACTTGGACCTTCGCGTTGTGCGCGGTCAGCGGCGGGTCGGCCGCCACGTACTCGTAGCTCCAGTTGACGGCCACCCCGTGGTAGCCGATCCCGATCGGCGCGGCCTGCAGCGGGCGGTACTGGGCCGGCATCGGGATCGGTTTCCCGGACCCGCCGTTCGGGTACTCGTTGGTGGTGTTCAGGTACATCCCGTAGAACACCAGCGCCCCGCCGTCTTTCGTCCGCAGCTGGAACTGCGGGAAGCCGGTCCCCTCGAGTAGCCACTGGTACTGCAGGCCCTTTCCGGCTTGCACCTTCCCGTAGGCGGCCTGCGTCGCGTACAGCCCGGTGGTCTGCGGCCCGCCGGCGATCACCGCCGCGGCCGCGTTGGCCGAGCCTTCGTCGACCACCGCCGCCTGCGTGGCCCCCACGACGTTCGGGCTCAGCAGCAAAGACGTGTCGGTGGTGGTCACGGCGATGGCGTAGCCCTGGCTGTCGCGGGCGACGGCCGGCAGCGCCTGATCGCCGAGGGCCGCCGTGCCGTTCAGCGTCCAGGGCTGACCCTGCACCGAGCGTTCGAAGACCATGGCCGTGTTGACCGAGGCTCCGGGGGCTCCCGGGGTACCGCCCGTCTCGGTGCTTATCGGCACCGTGACCACGAACCACTGCGGGTAACTGGTCAGCGCGGGCACGTAGAAGACCGGCCGGCCGTAGTGGTACTGCGGGACCGGCTGTTGGGCCGCGGTCAAGGCCGTGTACTGGCCATTGACGACCGCCCACTGCACGTCGCCCACGACCGAGAGGCCCTGTGCCGAATTTCCTTGCGCCGCAGCCTGGTTGCTCACCGTGATGTACGAGTTGTAGCCGGCCTCCGCCTCGGCGAGGGTGAGGCCCTGGTAGCCGCCGGTGACCTCGTCCGCGGGTGCGGCCGGCGACGAGCATCCGGCTATGGCCAGCCCGGTCACGGCGGCCAGCGCCGCCAGGCCGATAATCCCCGGGTTCCGGAGCCGACCCCTTCGGAGTGTCACGGTAAGGCAGGATACAGGGTCTGCGCGCAGGCTATCGCCAACGGGCAAGACTGACGGCTCCGTCCGTGCTCTCGCGTAGTCTTGCCGATATGCCCGCTACCGATCCGGCCGACGAGATCGCCGTGCTGACGTCGAAGCTCGACAGCATAGCGGCGGTGCTCAATCCGGACGCCATGCAGACGGAGGCGGCCGAACTGCGCGAGCAGGCGGCCGATCCGGACCTGTGGGCTGACCAAGATCGCGGGCAGAAGGTCACCCGCCGGCTGTCTTACCTGGAAGCCGAGCTGGCCAGGCTGGCCGGCCTGCGCCAGCGGCTCGGCGACACCCAGGTGCTGTTCGAGCTGGCGGACCGTGAGGACGACGAGCCTACCCGGGCGGAGGCGGCGCGTGAGCTTGCCGCCCTCCGGGCCGAGATCGACCAGCTCGAGGTGCGCACCCTGCTGTCCGGCGAGTACGACGCGCGGGAGGCTCTGATCTCCATCAATGCGCAGGCGGGCGGGGCGGACGCCGCCGACTTCGCGGAGAACCTGATGCGGATGTACCTGCGCTGGGCGGAGCGGCATAGGTTTCCGACCGAGGTGTACGACACCTCATACGCGGAAGAGGCCGGGATCAAGTCGACGACGTTCGCGGTGAACGCGCCGTACGCTTACGGGACGCTGCGCGGCGAGCACGGCACGCACCGGATGGTCCGCATCTCCAAGTACGACAACCAGGGGCGCAGGCAGACCTCGTTCGCCGGGGTCGACGTGATGCCAGTGGTGGAGCAGACCGATCACATCGATATTCCCGAGGACGAGATACGGGTCGACGTGTTTCGCTCCAGCGGACCCGGCGGTCAGGGCGTCAACACCACCGACTCGGCGGTCCGCATCACCCACCTGCCCACCGGGATCGTCGTGTCCTGCCAGAACGAGCGCAGCCAGATCCAGAACCGGGCGTCCGCGATGGCCGTGCTGCAGGCCAAGCTGCTCGAGCGGCGCAGGCAGGAAGAGGCGGAGCAGATGGCCGCCCTGCGCGGGGACGGCGGCCGCGCCTGGGGTACCCAGATCCGTAACTACGTCCTCTATCCGTACCAGAACGTCAAGGACGTGCGGACGGGGATGGAGACGGGAAACGCCGTCTCGGTCCTGGACGGCGAGATCGACGAGTTCATCGACGCGGAGATCCGCTGGCTGCGCCAGCAGGGCCGGTAGCCGCCGGCTAACGGCCCAGGTGCATGGCCAGCAGCAGCAGGATCGTCAGCACCAGCACGGCGGCGATCAGCAGCTGCGGTCCGACGTTGGAGTGCTGATGGTGGACGTGCTGCCGCGCCTCGCGGCACGCCGGGCACCGGCCCTCGACCACCGGCCCAGCGCACTGGGCGCATATCAGGTGCTCGCAGCTCACTGTCTCTCTGCCTCCCTAGCGGGCGCCGGGACACCGCTTGCGCGGCGCTCGGCCGGCGCCTGCGGCGCCCTGCTACGGCTTCAGCCCGACACTTGCGCGATGTAGGGCCTTAGCAGCCAGTTTCCCTCTAGACTGTTCCCTGGCCTAAACCAGGTTACCCGCATGTTGCCGGATTTGCGTTGGCAACCCATACGACACCGCTGTGATGGTCCCGTGATCAATTTCGATAACGTCACCAAGGTCTACCCGAATCAGAGCCGGCCCGCGTTGGAGAGCGTGAACATATCGGTCGCCAAGGGAGAGTTCGTTTTCCTGGTCGGCCCGTCCGGCTCGGGAAAGTCGACATTCCTCCGGCTGATCCTGAAGGAGGAACGGCCGTCGGAGGGCAGGATCCAGGTGGCGGGCAGGGATCTCGCGCGGCTCAGCAATTGGAAGGTGCCCTATCTGCGCCGGCGCATCGGCTGCGTGTTCCAGGACTTCCGGCTGCTGCCGAACAAGAGCGTCTACCAGAACGTGGCGTTCGCCCTTGAGGTCATCGGCAAGCACCGGCGTTTCATCCGCAAGGTCGTCCCCGAGGTCATCGACCTGGTCGGCCTCGAAGGCAAGCATGACCGCATGCCGGACGAGCTGTCCGGCGGGGAGCAGCAGCGGGTCGCGATGGCTCGCGCGTTCGTCAACCGGCCGATGATCTTGCTCGCCGACGAGCCGACCGGGAACATCGACCCGGCGACGTCGATCGGCATCATGAAGGTGCTCGACCGGATCAACCGGACCGGGACGACCGTCCTGATGGCCACGCACGACGCGGCCATCGTCGACTCCATGCGCAAGCGTGTGGTCGAGCTGGAGTACGGCAAAGTTGTCCGAGATCAGTCGCGCGGGGTGTACGGCCAGGCATACTGACCAAGTTGTCGCCCAGGACTACAAGGGATCAGCCAGCATGCGTTCACAGTTCGTTCTCCAGGAAGTCTGGATCGGGCTGCGCCGGAATCTCACCATGACGATGGCGCTCATCGTGGTCGTGGCCATCAGCCTTTCCCTGCTCGGTACGGGTCTGCTGTTCGTTAAGCAGGTGGACAGGACGCGAACCTACTGGCAGGGCAAGGTGGAGCTGTCGATCTACCTGTGCATTAAGACCAGCCCGGAACCGCAGTGCCAGCAGAACGGGCCTGCTACCGATTCCGAGCGCGCCCAGCTGCACGCGCAGCTCGCCTCCATGCCGCAGGTTGAGGCCGTGTACTACGTCAGCCAGCAGGAGGCGTACTCCGAATTCAGGCAGTACTTCTCGAACGAGCCGGCCCTGGTTCAGGACACCCAGGAGGGTGATATCCCCGACTCGTTCGAGGTGAAGCTGAAGAACCCCGAGGCCGACTACAGCATCGTGGCCAGCGCGGTCACCGGCGCCCCCGGGGTGGAGACCGTGGTCGACGAGATGACCATCCTGGACAAGTTCTACCGGCTGCTCGATGGCGCCAGGAACGCGGTCGTCATCATCGCGCTGATCCTGATCGTGGCGGCGGTCCTGCTCGTCGCCAACACGATCCGGCTGTCCGCCTTCAACCGCCGCAGGGAAACCGCGATCATGCGCCTGGTCGGCGCGTCGAACTTCTACATCCAGCTGCCGTTCCTGCTGGAGGGGACCATCGCCGGGCTGATCGGCTGGGCGATCGCCGCGGGGCTCCTGGTGGCGGTCAAGTCGCTGATGCTCGATAGCCTGGAGCAGTACTTCTCCTTCAACGTAGGTTTGTCCGTCGGCGACCTGATCGAGGTCATCCTGTTCTGCATGGCCGTCGGCGTGCTGCTGTGCGGTGTGACGTCGTTCGTGACGCTGCGCCGCTACCTGCGGATTTGAGCGGCCGCGGGCGTGCAGACAGGAGGGACGTGGCTCGGGAGCAAGGCCGGAAGGTCATCGCCCGTAACCGCCGCGCGTTCCACGACTATCACATCGAAGACACCTACGAGGCCGGCCTGGTCCTGACCGGGACCGAAGTGAAATCGCTGCGCGCGGGGCGCGCGTCCCTCGCCGACGGTTTCGCTCAGATTTCTGACGGCGAGGTGTGGCTGCATAACGTGCACATCCCCGAGTACGACCAGGGCACCTGGACCAATCATACCCCGCGGCGGATTAGGAAGCTTTTGCTGCACCGCAAGGAGATCGACCGTTTGGCGAGCAAGGTCGCCGAGCAGGGTTTGACGCTGATCCCGCTATCGCTGTATTTCAAGGACGGAAATGTCAAGGTGGAGCTGGGCCTCGCTCGCGGCAAACGGACCTACGATAAGCGTCAGGACCTAGCACGACGTGACGCAGCCAGAGAAATGGACCGCGCTCTGAAGCGGCGAAGGTGACAGGCAGGCGATCGTGTCCTCCGGTACCAATGAGCGGGGCGGCCCCGCCAGCCCGCGAGAACCGTCCACGCCCGTTCCGCGCCCCACGTCGGCTTCGCAGCCCGCGCCCCCGTCGCAGCCCGCGCCCCCGTCGCGGCCCGCGCTCCCGTCGCGGCCCGCGCTCCCTCCGCGCCCTACGCCGGACCGACCCGAACCGACCCGCCGCGCACCTGGCCGGCCCCCGCCCAAGTCCCGCCACAGGTCCTCTCCTGCCAGGCGGCAAAGGAAGCGCGCACGGATGGCCGCGCTGGCCATCGTCGCGGTCGGGGTGCTGGCCATCGGCCTGGCCACGGGCTTCGGCTCTGAGCCTTCCGCCGAGCCCACGGCCCAGGCGTTCCTGCTCGACTGGCAGCAGCAGGATTACGCCGCCGCGGGGACGCTGACCCTCACCTCGCCCGGCGCCGTCGCCGCGGCCCTGGAGGCGGCCTTCGCCCAGGTCGACGCCACGCAGCTGTTCCTGACCATGAGCTCGGTCACCCAGCACGGCAGCACGGCGGAGGCGACGTTTACAGCTTCGGTCGACCTGGCCGCCGACGGACGGGTGTGGACGTATCACGGCCGGTTCGGGCTGCGACAGGTTGGCGACGGCTGGAAGGTCGAGTGGTCACCCAGCGTGGTGTACCCCAGCCTCATCCGGGGCGAGCGGCTGGCCGTGGTGACCCAGTTCCCGAGCCGGGCGTCCGTGCTCGATGCTGAGGGCAAGCCGCTGGAGGTCCCGGGCCGGGTCTACGTGGTCGGCGTGTGGCCCGACCGCCTGACCGACCCGGAGGCGACCGCCCGGGACTTCGCGGCTTTGACCGGGCTGGATCCCACGCAGGTCCTCGGCCAGATCGCCGCCGCCCCGCCGGACCAGTTCCTCACGCTCGCCTCGCTCGATCCCGCCAGCTACGCGGGCCTGCGTTCCGGGCTCCGGAAGGTGCCCGGCCTGGTGGTTCGGCCGGGCTCGGAGCGGCTGTTCCAGGCCAAGGCCACCGGGCTGGTCGGCAGCGTGGGCAGCGAGGTCAGCAATGCCCTGCGCGCCAACGGCACCGGCTACCTTCCGGGCACCACGGTAGGGCTATCGGGGCTGGAACAGGCGTTCCAGCGCGAACTCCTCGGCACCCCGACGACCGAGGTCGTGGAGGCGAGCCCGGCAGGCTCGGTGACCAGCGTGCTCGCGCGCTGGCCGGGCACTCCTGGTACGCCGGTGCACACGACCATCGACTCAACCGTGCAGGGCGCCGCGCTGGCCGCGCTCAGCGGCGAATCCAACGCCGGCGACTCCGGCGAGATCGTCGCGGTCCAGGCGTCCACGGGCCACGTCCTGGCGGTGGCGCAGCGCCAGGCGCCAAGCTCTAAGTCCCTGCCCGGCGCGTTCGACGCGAAGCTGATACCTGGAACAGCGTTCACGATCGTCTCGACCGCCGCGCTGCTCAGCACCGGACTCAAGGTATTCACCCCCATCCCGTGCGAGAACTCCTTCACCGTCGGCGGGCAGACCTTCACCAGCTACGGGACCGGTACGCCCAAGCCGTTCAGCGACGACTTCGCCGATGACTGCGGCACGGCGTTCGCCGGATTGTCCGAACGGCTCAACGCCAGCGAGTTCGCCCAGGTAGTGAAGGAATTCGGGATCGGGGCCGACTGGTCGTCCCTGCCCGTGCCCGCCTTCTCCGGCTCGGTGCCGTCCGCCGACAGCGATGCCGATCTGGCCGCCGAGACCATCGGCCAGGGGAACGTGCAGATGAGCCCGCTGTCCATGGCCGTGGTCGCCGCGGCGGTCGATTCCGGCAGCTGGCACACGCCGGAGGTGCTCGAGGGTTCGGCCGACCCGTCGGGCAGCGCGCTCAACCCGAGCGACATGTCGGTGCTGCGCGGTCTCATGCGCAGCGCGGTCCGCTCAGGTGCCGCCCAAGCGGCCAGCGTGCCCGGCGCGCCGGTGTACGGGCAGGTCGGCTTGGTTCACACCGGATCTGCCTGGATGAGCTGGTTCGTCGGCTTCCGTGGCAACGTCGCGTTTACCGTCATCGAGTCCGGCCGGACGTCCCGGGTTTCCGCGGCGGCGCTAGCCGGCGCGTTCCTGTCGGCCCTCGACCGCTGACCCCGCCGGCCCACTGACTCCGTCCGTTGCGCCAGCCCGAAACGTCATCCACGGCGCCAGCCCAAATCCGCAGCCATGGGAATCCGCGCTCTCAACCGGACTTTTGTCAACTCAGCGCGCACCGCTCTGGTCATTTGATGAGCACGAGAGCGGGCGGTGATGATGGGCGGCATGGGAACTTCCGCAGACGCCGGTGGCGTGCCGACCGGGCCGGGTCCCACGCCGTACCTGCCTGAGCCGACCGGTCCGAACCCGGTCGGCACCGCTTCCGTGTGGCTGACCGACACCTCGCGTCCCGATCCGTGGGTCTCGGCG
>JASHVM010000451.1:0-3052 GCA_030044595.1 Streptosporangiaceae bacterium | reverse complement strand
ATCCCCGAGCGCGCCTTCCAGCACTGGTCCGGGGCGGGCTGGACCCTCGAGCCCGGCCCGTTCACGCTGTCCGCAGGTCCGTCCTCCGCGTCCCTCCCGCTCACCGCGAGCGTCGAACTCGGCTAGATGTGACCGTCAATCCCGGTACCGGCTTGCGGACCAGGCAGTTGCCCGCGACACATCAAGGTAACGCCGGCCGCACTCGTTTACCGGCCGCGTAACAACCGAGAAATACCACCGAAACTCGCGCATGGGACACATGCCTTGCAGGTATACGCAGCGGCCGGGGTGGAGCCAGCGCACAGGTTGACCCCAGAAGGCCCCGATAGCCCCTGGAGGCGCAGTGGTTCCATATGCTAGCTGGCTAAATGCCGGGGATAACTCCTGGCAGCTGACCGCTGGCACGCTGGTCGGGCTGATGTCCATCCCGGCCCTGGCCGTGCTGTACGGCGGTCTCGTCCAGAAGAAGTGGGCGATGAACACCATGATGATGGTGTTCTGCACGTTCTGCCTGACTCTCATCACGTGGGTGCTGTGGGCCTTCAAGATGGGCTTCGGCACGCCGCTGGTGCACACCTTCCTCGGCGACCCGCGGAGCATACTCGGGCACAACGCCGAGCAGGGGCAGGCGAACATCCCGCTGCTGGACGGGCTGATGCCGAACTTCAGGTTCCCTGAGTCATCGCTGGCGTACTTCCAGTTCGTGTTCGCGGCGATCACCCCGATCCTGTTCATCGGCAGCGTGATCGGCAGGATGAGCTTCAAGGCCTGGCTGGTCCTGGTGCCGCTGTGGATCACTTTCGTGTACGCGGTTAACGCCTTCCTGCTGTGGGGCGGCGGCTATTGGGCGGGCAAGGGGGCGCTGGACTTCTCCGGCGGCTACGTCATCCACTTGGCCGCGGGCGTGTCCGGCTTCACCGCGGCCGCGGTCATCGGGCCCAGGCTCAAGCGCGACCGCGAGCGCGCGATACCGAACAACCTGCTGTTCGTCGCCGTCGGGGCCGGGATCTTGTGGCTCGGCTGGAACGGCTTCAACGGCGGTGACCCGTATTTCGCCGGCGCTGACGCGGCCGCCGCGGTCCTCAACACCAACCTGGCCACGGCCGTGGCCATGATGACCTGGATCTTCATGGACATGCTGCTCAGCCCGGAGAAGAAGCCCACCTTCCTCGGCGGCGTCAACGGCATGATCTGCGGCCTGGTCGGCATCACTCCGGCGGCCGGCTACGTGAACGGCTTCGGCGCGATCCTGATCGGCCTGTTCGCCTCCGCGGTCGTCTGGGTGGCCTGGTACACCCTGCCGAAGTACGTATGGCCGTTCAACAAGGTCGATGACGCGCTCGGCGTGGTGTACACGCACGGCATCGCCGGGTTGCTCGGCGGGCTGATGGTCGGCCTGCTCGCCGACCCGAAGATGATCGAGTACATCGGCGTGGGCAAGACCTCCTCGGTCAGCGGGGCGGGCCTGTTCTACGGCCACCCGAAACAGCTGGCCATCCAGGCGGGCGCCGCGCTCACCATCATCATCTGGGACGGGGTGGTTACGTACCTCATCCTCATGCTCATCAAGCACGTATTCAGGATGAAGCTCCGGCTGCCCGACGAGGTCCTCGAGATCGGCGACGTGGCCGTGCACGGCGAAGAGGCGTACCCGTCTGACGAGCTGGTCAGCGTGGCTGCCACCTCGGTGGCAGACGAAGCGCGGGCGCCGGACGAGAAGCTGCCCGAGAAGGCGGCGACGGCGCCGAAGGAGGATACCTAGCTTGCGCTACGTGCGGCCGTAGCGTAACCGCGCGCATCCGGGCACCCGCCAAGGTGCCCGGATGCGCAGCCGGGTCCGGTCAGCCGGCCAGCCCGGGACCGGCGGTCAGTGGCCGCGGAACGCCTCCTCCAGCCACCACGAGCCATGGGAGGAGGTGACCTTCGCGTCGACGAGCAGCGGACGCTCGCGCGGCCCCTCGAGCCAGCCGCGGACGGCGGCCAGATCCGGGACCGCCCGCACCGTGACGCCCTCGAAGCCGAAGCCCTGGGCGATCGCGGCGATGTCGGTCGGCGGGAACCGGACCGTTTCGAGCGGGTCGCCGTCCGGCCCGAAGTGATGCACCTCCGCGCCGTACGCCTCGTCGTCGTAGACCACCACGACCATCGGAAGCCCCAGCCGAACGACGGTCTCGAACTCGCTGACTCCCATCAGCGCGCCGCCGTCTCCGAGCGCGGCGACCGCCAGCCGGTCCGGCCGCGCGATCGCAGCTCCGACGGCCGAGGCCAGGCCGAGCCCGATCGACTGGAAGGCCTGGGTAAAGCAGAAGCCGGCCTCGTCCGGGACGGACAGGTACATGCTCGGGTAGCCCATGAAGTTCCCCGAGTCGACGGCCACGGTGCGTTCGGCCGGCAGCAGGTCATCAAGCGCGATGGACAGCGCCCGCGGGTCGATCCGCTGCCCGTCGCTCTCGTCCGCGAACGGCACGTCTCGCCACCGCCCCTCCCGCGCGATCCGCTCCCGCAGCTCCGCCGACCGGTAACCTTCTCCTTCGCGCTCCGCGTTCAGCGCATCGGCGACGGCTCGCGCCGTCTCGGTCACGTCGCCGAGCACGCCGAGGTGCACCGGGCGGTGGGCGCCGAGCGCGCTGGCGTCGTCGTCGACCTGGATGAGCGTGGTCCCCGTCCCGATCAGCTTGCCGTGCCGCGTCGTCCACATGTTGAGCGAGCAGCCCCAGCTGATGATCAGGTCGGCGCCGGTGATCAGCTCGGCCGCGAGCGGTGATGCGAAGCCTCCGCTCACGTCCAGGTCCCACGGGTTGCCCCGGAACAGCCCCTTCGCGGCCGCCGAAGTAGCTAGCAGCGCTCCGGACGCGTCCGCGAGCCGCTCAAGCTCCGCGCGCGCCAGAGCCCGCGATCCGGTTCGGCCCCGGGCGCCGCGGCCCGCAATGAACACCGGTCGGCTGGCGCCGCGCAGCACGGCCGCGATCGCCGTCACCGCATCGGCGGCTGGCGCGGGCGGATAGGTGCGCGGGGCGGGGGGGACGAACCCTCTCTCCCCCCCAGATCCCTC
>JASHVM010000046.1:0-4983 GCA_030044595.1 Streptosporangiaceae bacterium | reverse complement strand
TGCAGCCGTGTATGTGTCACTGGCTACGCTGCACAACGCGCTGCGGCTGGTTGATGAACTTGCTGATGCTGGCGGCCCCGCCGACCTGGGCAGGAAGGCGCTTCCCGCGCTGCACCAGCTGGTCGGCGCCGATATGCTGTCCTACAACGAGTTGGGCCCCGCACCCGGCCAGGTCTTCTATTGCGCCTACCCCGAGGACCTGGTTTTCAGCCCGGCCAGCCTAGCCGCATTCGCGGCGCATGCTTACCAGAATCCGCTGGTCAGCTATTACCGGGCCACCGGCGACGGCAGCCCGGTCAAGATCAGTGACTTCGTCAGCCGGGAGCGCTTCCACCGCCTGGCCCTGTATGCCGAGTTCTACCGGCACCTGCCCGTCGAGCACCAGCTCGCGGTCAGCCTGCCCGGCCCCGCTGGGCGGGTGACCGGCATCGCGTTCAGCCGCAGCAGCGGCGACTTCACCGAAGACGACCGCGACCTGCTCACGGTCCTGCGCCGGCCGCTGGTCACCGCGATGGCCCGGGCACGAGCCAGCCACCGCGCCCGGCAGGCCCTGACCGGGCCCGTCGGCAGCGGCCTGACCGACCGCGAACGTCAGCTTCTTGAGCTCGTCGCCAGCGGCCGCACTAACACTGCCATCGCTCACACGCTGGAGATCAGCCCGCGGACGGTCGGCAAGCACCTCGAGCACATCTACCGCAAGCTCCATGTCTCCAGCCGCGCCGCGGCCGTCTATCGCTCCACCGCTGAGGCTATGACCAGCCCGCCAGCTAACACGCTTAGAGAAGACACCAGCGCACCAGGCTAAGGCCACCGGTCTCGGGCCTGCGGAGCCCTGTCACAGTAGGTGAGCGGCCGCTGAGCGCCGCGGCCTTCAGTGAGCGCGCCTGATACTCCTATGCCTCAGCCGATAGCGGGCTAGGCTGTCCGCGGGAGTGACCGCGCTGGCGATCACCTGCTGGCTGGGCGGCGCGGGCCGGTTCTCCTCCTCCCGCCAGACCGCCCAGTTGCCAGGAGCGGCACGACGGATTCGCCCTGTGCCCTGAATGCGAATGTCGTGACACGCCTCCGGTCAAGCCGCCTTTCACGTCACGGGTACCTCGCTTCGGGAACGACCGACATATTCGCCCCCGGCAGGGGATGTTATCGAGTGCTGAAGAGAGCACCGTGCCGGTGGCACAATGACCGGTATGCCGGCTGCCAGTGGCCAGGACCCCGCCGAGCCTGCAGCTGTGCCGGGTGAGCCCGCCGCAAGCCCATCTGCGGATGGCTCGTTTCGCCGGCAAGGCGGACCCGCCGCCACACGCTCGATCTGGGTCCTTGAGCACGTCCAGGACTGGGTCACGGTCGCCGTCGGAGTGGTATTGATCGCGCTGGCTGTCGTTCTGCTGGTCGCGGGGATCGTCGATTTCCTCGACGGGTCCTCTGGGCCGATCTCGGCGGGCGCCCCGATCCTGCTCGACCGCGTCCTGCTTGTCCTGATTCTGGTCGAGATCGTATACACGGTCGTGCTGTCCTTGCGCGCGCACCGCCTGGTGGCCCAGCCGTTCATTGTTGTCGGCCTGATCGCCGTTGTCCGCCGCATCCTGTTCGTGCTGACTCCCGGCAGTTCCGCTGTCAGCACAGCGGAACTGGCGTTGCTCATTGCGATGGTGGCCGTTTTTATCGCCGGGCTTGTTGTGGTCAGCCGCTTCGAGAAGGGCGATGACTGAACGAGACACCCGATCGCCAGGCGGCCTCAATTCGCCGGGCCAAGCATCGGTAGGAACGCCGGGCGGCGACGTACAGGCCTGGGCCGCCTCATCCGTAATTCGGATCCCCCGTCGCGCTAACTCTTTTGGCTAGGTTAATCCCTTCCTCACATCGGCGGTAAACCGGCCAGCAGGCCTTCGTGCTCGAGCAAGCACTCCGCGCTGGCGTCGCGCGACAGAAAGATCGCTCGTTATGCGCGATGACGATGACAAGAGAGTCTGACTCGAGAAGCGTGCAATTAGAAGCGTGCAGGTAGGGCGGATACTTGCGGATGTACGTGCCTTTGTCTCCTTACGAAGGGTGACCGGACTTCTCGCGTGTATAGCACCCGTCAGGCGCGGCCGGGCATAGGGGGATTTCCGCGTTTCGGTGTTCAAGTTCCTTTCAGACGCACAGGCCGGTGAACTTCCGCGGCGTTTGAACATGCGGCCGCGCGACCTGGTTGGGGCCGTTCGGCGCCCTGGCGGCCTGCTGTCTACGGGCCGGGAGACGGCCGTGACCGCCCTGCTGATCGCCCCCGTCATCCCTCGGGGTCCCAGCCCAGTACGGCTGGTGTCAGAATAAGGAAGCGTGAACACTACCCAATTCGAGAAGGTCGGGACCGGCCGCGGCTTCTTCGCTGCCCTGGACCAGAGCGGCGGCAGCACACCCAAGGCGCTAGCCGACTACGGCATCGGACAGGACCGCTACAGCTCCGACGCCGAGATGTTCGACCTGGTCCACGCCATGCGGACCCGTGTGATGACTAGCCCGGCGTTTGACGGCTCACGCGTTCTGGCGGCGATCTTGTTCGAGCAGACCATGGAACGGGACGTCGACGGCGTCCCCACGGCGAGGTACCTGTGGGACGAGAAGAACGTGGTGCCGTTCTTGAAAGTCGACCTGGGGCTTGCCCCTGAGCAGGACGGCGTGCAGCTCATGAAGCCCATCGACACCCTCGATGATCTGCTCGAGCGTGCGCAGCGGCACCAGATCTTCGGGACCAAGATGCGGTCGGTGATCCACGACGCCGACGAGGCCGGGATCTCGGCGATCGTGGACCAGCAGTTCGACTACGCGCGCCGGATCGTGGCCGCCGGCCTCGTGCCGATCATGGAGCCCGAAGTCAGCATCTTCAGTCCGCACAAGGAGCAGGCTGAGACGCTGCTGCGTGACGCCATCGCCAAGCACGTCGAGGCGCTGCCTGAGGGCACGACCGTGATGGTGAAGATCACCATCCCGACCCGGCCTGGCCTGTACGGCGATCTGGCGTCTGACCCGCGCGTCCTGCGGGTCGTCGCCTTGTCGGGCGGCTACAGCCGTGATGAGGCCTGCGCCCGGCTCGCACGCGATCCCACCCTCATCGCCAGTTTCTCGCGCGCGCTTCTCGAAGGGCTGACGGTAAACCAGACCGACGAGCAGTTCAACGCCGAGCTCGAATCGTCGATCGAGCAGATCTACCAGGCGTCGGTACACAAGCAGCCCGCCAGCTCCTGAGCCCGCCGGGGTCACGCCGGGCGCCCGGATCGCCGCTGGGCGCGCCGGCCAACACGCTGCGTCGCGGTACTAAGGGATCAGCAAGAGGATGTGACCCGCCCGCCAACGCCGCTGGACCGGCTGCCACTATTTCGGCGCGACGACTCAACTGCTTATCTCCTGCGTGGCCTCCGGTCCTCGGCGGGCTGGCTCCTGCCGCAGTAGCGGCGGCCGACCATACAGCCAGGCAGCAGTTCGCGGGCCCAGGTAAGGCTCCGCCGCCCGGTGCCCGGTGGTCCCGGGACGGACCTCAACGCGGCAGAAGTGGACTATTAGCCCAGGTATAACGATATGTAAATATACAGTGCAAATAGCCATCTAATGGGACACACCGGAACCGCTGAGACGGCTCGCAATTTCACTGATAACCCGCGCCTACCCGCCGGTACGATCGCTGAGCTTGCTTGCGCGATGATCGTCTGGTGCCGGGCCGGACCGGGTGTTCTGGGCGCGGCCGCCAGCATGGCCTCGGCCGTCCGGCATCGGGTTCTGGTTGATGACGGGGATGATGGCGAGGCTCCGGGATCGAGTTGCGCAGTGTCCCTGTCACCTCGGTGATCAGGCATTGCGCGGCCCGGAGGCCGGGGTGGGGGGCTCGCCGCATGTTGCCGGTGAGCGGGCGGTAGGGCTCGTGGTCATGACCGGGGTGCGTGCTGGCTGGCGTGGTCGTCGGTGAGGCGCTGTTCGAGGTGGCTGAGTAGCTGGTTGGTGTGTCTGACCGCGTCGAGGTCGTCGCCCAGGATGCCGGCGAGTTCGCGGGACCAGGCGGCGCGCAGGGTGCGGAGTTTGGCCGCGGCGCGTTCGGTGGGGGTCACGGCGATCCCGCGTCCGGTGGCGGCGGCGCGGGAGATCATGCCTCGTTGTTCCAGGGTGCGCAGGGCGGTGCTGACGTTGGTGCGCTGCAGCCGGGCGCGGCGCGCGATCTCGCTCGGGGCGGCGCCGGGGTGCAGGTCGACGACCCGCATGACCTGCCGTTCGGTCTCGGTTAGCGGCACCGTGCCGGGGTCCTCGGGGGTGCGGGCGCGCACGAGCCGGCCGACGTTGAGGATCAGGTCGGCCAGGTCGGCGAGCGGGTCATCCGCGGCATCATCAGGCATGGACATATCCTAGTGAATTATGTTAACATAATTATGTGAACATAATTCTGGAGCGTTCTCCGAGCCTACAGGCGGCAGCCGCCGGCACCTCGGCCGCGCCGCCGCTGCCAGCCGGGCGCCGGCTGTCCACGGCGCTGATCCTCGGATCGCTGAGCGCCCTCGGCGCCCTGTCGATCGACATGTACCTGCCGGCCATGCCCAGCATGAGCCGGCAGCTGCACGCCAGCGGGCCGGTGATCCAGCTGACCCTGACGGCGTTCGTGATCGGGCTGGCCGCGGGCCAGGTCCTCGCCGGGCCGCTGTCGGACATGTGGGGGCGGCGGCGCCCCCTGCTCGCCGGGACGGGGCTGTACATGGCCGGGTCGGCGTGGTGCGCGCTCGCGCCGGGCGCCGACCAGCTCATCGGCGCACGGATCGTGCAGTCCCTCGGCGCCGCCGCAGGCGCGGTCCTGGCCCGCGCCATCGTCCGAGACCTGTTCGAGGGCACCGCCATGACACGGTTCTTCTCCGCCCTCATGCTGGTCAACGGTGCCGCGCCGATCGCAGCCCCCGTCATCGGCGGCCAGCTCCTGACCGTCGCGACCTGGCGGGCGGTATTCATCGTCCTCGCGGGCGCGGGCGC
>JASHVM010000450.1:0-4418 GCA_030044595.1 Streptosporangiaceae bacterium | reverse complement strand
GCGCTTCGCGCGATCCGGCGTTCGGCCGCCGCGAGTTCCGCCTCGGCCGCGGTGCGTTCCGCGACCGCGGTGGCCAGCACCTCGCGGCCCGCTTCCAGCCGCGTGACCAGCCCGTCTTCCTCATTCTGCAGCTCGGCCGCCTGCCGGTCCAGCTCGTCGGGGTCGCGCCCGGGGCGGTCGGGCTCGGGGTCGGCGGTCAGCAACGCGCGCCGCTGCGCGGCCAGGTGGTGCGTCCCCCGCAGCCGTTCGGCCAGCGAGGACAGGGCGAACCAGGTTTCTTGCGCGCCGGCCAGCAGCGCCGAGGCCTGCTGGACGGCGCGCTCGGTGTCGGCTTCGGTCCGCCGGGCCCGGGCCAGCTCCTGCTCGAGGGCGGCGCGGCGCGCCGCGGCGGCCGCTTCGTCCGCCACGTCCCGCTCCAGGTCGGCGGCCAGCGCCACGTAGTCGTCGGCGAGCAGCCTGAGCCTGGCGTCCCTCAGCTCGGCCTGGATGACAGCGGCCTTCCTGGCCATCTCGGCCTGCCGGCCGAGCGGCTTCAGACGCCGGCTCAGCTCGGCGGTGAGATCGACCAGCCGGGTCAGGTTGGCCTGCATCGCCTCCAGCTTGCGCAGCGCCTTCTCCTTGCGCTTGCGGTGCTTGAGCACGCCGGCGGCTTCCTCGATCATCGCGCGGCGGGCTTCGGGACCCGCGTGCAGGACCATTTCGAGCTGATTCTGCCCGACGATCACGTGCATCTCCCGGCCGAGCCCGGAGTCGGACAGCAGCTCCTGCACGTCGAGCAGGCGGCAGTGATCGCCGTTGATGGCGTACTCGCTCTGCCCGGACCGGAACATCAGGCGGCTGATGGTGACTTCGGCGTACTCGATCGGCAGGGCGCCGTCGCCGTTGTCGATGGTGAGCGTCACCTCGGCCCGGCCCAGCGGCGGGCGCGAGCTGGTGCCGGCGAAGACGATGTCCTCCATCTTGCCGCCGCGCAGCGACTTCACGCCCTGCTCGCCCATCACCCAGGCCAGCGCGTCGACCACGTTGGACTTGCCCGAGCCGTTCGGGCCCACGACGCAGGTGATGCCGGGTTCGAGGCGCAGCGAGGTGGCGGAGGCGAACGACTTGAAGCCGCGCAGGGTGAGGCTCTTCAGGTACACCTGTCGCCTCCTCCCCTGCTGATTCACGGGTCCGAACTATAGGGCTGCACGCACCTTACCGCCGAACGGCACGCGAAACCGGGAACCTCAGCTCGGCACGCGTGCCGGATCGGCGGCGGGCAGCCGGGGGTCCGCGTGGCTTAAAACCGCGGCAGACGCAGACAACGAAGAAGGGGCGCCACCGGTGGCGCCCCTGGTTCGTTCCTTGCCGTTTGCCTCGTCCCGCTGACGCTCGCTAGGCGAGCGCAGGCTCGCGGTCCGACACCAGCATGTCCTCGTGCGCTGCCTCTACCGTGAGCGCGTCGTTCTCTTCCTGGAGCCGGACAAGCTCGGCTTCCAGGTCCCGTACTCGCTGCTGGAGGCGGCGCATCTCGGAAATCATGCGGGGATCGGGACCGCCGACGTGGCCGAATAGAGCCTTCGCCATTGTTAAAGGTCCTCCACGCTGAGTGACCAGGGTGGGCACATACTTAACACGCGCGAACCCGCACGCGCAATCAACGGTTCCTAGTGTCCCACCCAGGCGTTTACTGGTCAAGTTAAGTGCTGATCAGGCGCCTGCCGTTTAGCTTATCAGCCGGCGCCGAGGGGTTTCGCGGCGCATTGACGTGCTGATTACCAGCGGGCGCGGCGGGGCCGGGGCTGACAGCGAGGGCAGCTGTAAGCGGACCGGTTCATGAAGGGATCGCGTCGGATCGGCGTGCCGCAGTTGCGGCACGGCAGGCCCTCCCGGCCGTACACCGCGAGCGACCGCTCGAAGTAACCGCTCTGCCCGTTGACGTTCACGTACAGGCTGTCGAACGTCGTCCCGCCGGCCGCCAGGGCCTCCCCGAGGACCTCACGGACCGCCTCCAGGAGCCGGGCGACCTCCGTCCGGTTCAGGGTTTCCGTGGGCCGGGCCCAGTGCAGGCCGGCCCGCCACAGCGCCTCGTCGGCGTAGATATTGCCGATCCCGCTGACCAGCGACTGGTCCAGCAGGGCGCGCTTGAGCCCGGTACGGCGCGCGCGCAGCCGCCGGGCCAGGACGGCGGGGTCGAAGGCGGGCTCCAGCGGATCGGGGGCGATGTGGGCGATCGGCGCGGGGAGTTCGGCGCCGTCCCGCACCACGCACATGTGGCCGAACGTGCGCTGGTCGGTGAAGCGCAGGTCGGGGCCGGAGTCCTTGAAGGTGAACCACACGCGCACATGCGGCGAGACCGGCCGGTCCGGGTCGCCGACCAGCAACTGCCCGCTCATGCCGAGGTGGGCGAGCAGCGCGTCCTCGCCGACCGACAGCCACAGGTACTTGCCCCGGCGCCTGGCGCTACCGGTGGACCGCCCTTCGAGGGCGGCCTCGAATTCGGCCGCACCCGCCAGGTGCCGGCGCACGGCGCGCGGGTGCAGGACGCGGACGGTGTCGATGTCGCGGCCCACGACGTGGCGTTCCAGGCCACGGCGAACGGTTTCAACCTCGGGTAGTTCCGGCATGCCTCACCGGTCCCGCGCGGGACCAGGAGCTCCCGTACCGCCGCGATCGGCCGGCCCGCCGTTCTTTGACCGGGCGTCCTTGGGCTGCGGGTCCGTGGGCTGCGGGTCCGTGGCGGGCGCGTCCTTGGGGTGGCCGGCTTCGGCGGAGATCGCGTTCCAGGCTGCCTCGGCGGCGAGCTGCTCGGCGGCCTTCTTCGAGCGCCCCTGGCCGGAGCCGAGCACCCGGCCGCCGACCTTGACGACGGCGCGGAACGACTTCTGATGATCGGGGCCGCTCTCTTCGACCTGATACTCCGGCACCCCGAGCAGCTCGCCCGCGGTGAGCTCCTGCAGCGACGTCTTCCAGTCCAGGCCCGCGCCCAGCCGGGCCGACCTCTCGATGACCGGGTCGAACAGCCGGTGCACGAGCGCGCCCGCCTCATCCAGTCCGCAGTCGATGTAGACCGCCCCGATCACGGCCTCCAGCGTGTCGGCGAGGATCGACGACTTGTCCCGGCCGCCGGTGAACTCCTCGCCCCGGCCGAGGCGGATGAAGTCCCCCAGGGACAGCTCCCGCGCCACCTCGGCCAGCGCCCCCATCTGGACGACCGCGGCGCGAAGCTTGGCCAGCTGTCCCTCGGGCAGGGCTGGGTACCCGCGGAACAGCGTGTCGGTCACGACCAGCCCGAGGACCGAGTCGCCCAGGAACTCCAACCGCTCGTTGGTGGGCAGGCCGCCGTTCTCGTAGGCGTACGAACGGTGCGTGAGCGCGCGCTCGAGCGACTCGGGCTCGATCGGCACGCTCAGGACGCGCCGGAGTTCAGCGGGATCCTTCCCGGCGTTACCCCCGTTCCACGACTGGCTAACCGCGCACACCGCGTCCTCCTAGGCAGCTCCTCAGGACGGGGTGATGACCTGCCGGCGGCGGTACGTGCCGCAGGTCGGGCAGGCTACGTGCGGCAACTTGGGCTCGTGGCACTGCGGGCAGCTCACCAGCGCGGGCGCGGTGGTCTTCCAGTTCGAGCGTCGCGATCGGGTGTTGCTGCGGGACATCCTCCGCTTGGGAACCGCCACGTCAGCCCTCCTGTAGGTCGATGGCGCCGGCGCGCCGGCCCCGTCGTTGAGTTGGTTGGTTGTCGAACTGCTGCAAGGCCGCCCACCTCGGGTCCGGCGCGGCCTGGTGACGGTGCCCGGGACCCGCCTCGGCGAGCGGCACACCGCACTCGACGCACAGCCCGGGGCAGTCGTCCCGGCACAGCGGTGACATCGGCAGCGCGAGCACCACCGCGTCACGGAAGGTCGGCTCCAGGTCGAGCAGGTCGCCGTCGAGGTAGCGCTCGTCGTCGTCCGGTTCGGGGTCCGCGCCGTACCACTCGCGCTGGGATCCGTCGCGCTTAGCGTACTGGTCGTTCTTTTGGTGCTTCTCGTTGGCCCGGCGGCCGTCGCGGGTTTCGCGGGACCTGCCGGAGCGGTCGTCGGCGTACAGGTAGAGCTCGGTGAAGCTGGCCGTCACGGTGGCGGCGAGCGGCGCCAGGCAGCGGGCGCATTCGCCCGCCAGCGGCGCGGCGGCCGAGCCGGTGACGAGAATCCCCTCGGTCACCGCCTCGAACCTGACGTCAAGCTCGACGTCGGCGCCGGCCGGCACGCTGGCCAACTCGAGCCGCAGGTCCTCGGGGGCAGGCACGGTCAGCTTCCGCGAACGCGCGGAACCCGCCTGCCGGCTGAGCGAGCGCATGTCGAAGACAAGCGCGCCGCGAGGTGGGTTGGTAGGTATGTGGGGCATGACAGTGTACTCGTGGTATAGCGATGCGGAACCGACCGCCTAGCCTACCG
>JASHVM010000449.1:0-6528 GCA_030044595.1 Streptosporangiaceae bacterium | reverse complement strand
AGCGTGTCGGACCTGTCCGCCGCGACCGGACTCAACGACACCACCGTGTCGCAGACGCTGCGCTACCTGCGTGCCGCGCAGGCGGTCACCGCCGAGCGGGACGGACGGGTGATTCGCTACCACCTCGCAGACAGCCCCGTCGCCGCGCTGCTGGCCTAGCCGTAACGGCCTGCAGGCCGGGTCCGGGTCCGCTCAGCAGGTGGATATCTGATCATCTAGTGAGCCTTGACGGTGCCGTCCCCCCGCATGTACCGTGCCCATGACCCCAGGGCACCTGGGGCGGCAGCCAGCCAGCGAAGTCCGGTGAGAGCCCGGCACTGTCCCGCAACGGTCAAGCCCCCTCGGGGGACGAGTCCGGTCGCCTGGCCCGGCCTGCCCGGCGAACACCAGTCCTCGGAGGAAGGGCGGTTCGCTGCGGGACCGGCTCCGCCGGGCCCGCAGGGGCTCTCTTCGTCCTCCGGCACCTGAGGAGGATGATCCATGCCGTCAAGCCAGGACGGCATCCCGGCGGTCAGGCCGCGCCTGCACGCCGGTTCGCCGCCATCGGGTCGATCGCGGCGCTCACGTGCCGCCGCCTCGGCGAGTCGCAGCGGTTCTCCGACGTCGCTACTGACCACGCCAGCCCCGTGGGCCAGCGCCCTAGTGACGACATCCGGCAGCTGAGGGGACACACATGCACGAGGACGATGACCGGCCGCGTCCGGTGAAGTCGGCTGCGCCCCGCGGTGAGACCAACCCAGCCTCAGCAGCCACGGAACCCGGCCGGGACGCCGCCGCGCCGACGGTCGGAAGGTTCATTCTCCGGCCCGCGCGGCCGGAAACCCGGCGGCGGGACCGCGTGCCGCTGGGGATCGTGCTCGCGGCCTGCGCCGTGCTGCTGGTCGTGACCATGACGTTCGGCGTCGCCATCGGATCCGTCCCGCTCAGCCCGGCGACCGTCTGGCACGTCGTCGCTGGCGGCCTGACGGGTCATCCGGAGAACACGGTAGCCGGGATCATCGTCTGGCAGATCCGGCTGCCCAGGGTGCTGCTGGCGGCCGTCGTCGGTGCCGCGCTTACCACCGCGGGCGCCGTCGTCCAGGTTCTGGTCCGCAACGCGCTGGCAGACCCGTTCCTGCTGGGCGTGTCATCCGGGGCCAGCGTCGGCGCTACCGCTGTGCTGCTACTGGGAGCGTTCGCCTCGCTCGGCGTGTGGGCGATCTCAGTGGGCAGCGTGCTGGGCGCGCTGGCCGCGATGGCGGCGGTGTTCCTGGTCTCCCGTTCCGGCCAGGGGCTAGCTCCCACACAGCTCATCTTGTGCGGAGTGGTGCTCTCCGCGCTGTTCGAGTCGGTGACCAGCTTCTTGATCTTCCGCGGGAATCCGCAGGCGACGCAGTCCGTCCTGTTCTGGCTGCTCGGCTCGTTCGGCCTGGCCAGCTGGAACCAGCTGCCGATCCCGGCCGCCGCGCTGGCTGTGGCGATGGCGTACCTGCTGGCACAGGGCCGGACACTGAACGCGCTGGCCATGGGCGCCGAGCCGGCCGCGTCGTTGGGCGTTGACGTGCGGCGGCTGCGCCGGAACTTGTTCCTGGTGACCTCGCTGATGGCCGGGGTCGCGGTCGCGGTGAGCGGGATCATCGGGTTCGTCGGCCTGGTCGTGCCGCACATCGTCCGCCTCATGGTCGGATCCGACCATCGCCGTGTTCTGCCCACCGGCGTCCTGTTCGGCGCCTCCTTCATGGTCCTGGGCGACCTGCTGGCCCGCACGATCGTCGCCCCGCAGGAGATGCCGATCGGGGTGATCACCGCGTTCATCGGCGCGCCCACGCTCATCGTCCTCATCCGCCGCCGGCCCTACCTGTACGGCGCGACCCAGTGAGCCTCCAGCTGGACGGCCTGGCGGTCGACATCGCCGGACGGCGCATCGTCACGGGAGTCGACCTGACCGTCAGCGACCACGAATTCGCCGGGCTGGTGGGGGCGAACGGGAGCGGGAAGTCGACGATCCTCAAGGCGATCTACCGGGTGCACCCGCCGTCCGCCGGGCGCGTCCTGCTGGACGGGACCAACCTGCTATCGCTGCGCCCAAAGGACGCCGCGCGTCGCATCGCGGTGGTCACGCAGGAATCCGCCAGCGAGTTCGACTTCACCGTCCGGGAGATGGTGATGATCGGCCGCACGCCACACAAGGGGCACTTCGACCGCGACACCGCCGCCGACCGCAGCATCGTCGACCAGGCAATGGAGCGCGTGGGCTGCGGCCAGCTGGCCTACCGCCGGTTCAACACCCTGTCCGGCGGCGAGAAGCAGCTCGTCCTTATCGCCAGGGCGCTGGCCCAGGAGGCCGACCACCTCATCTTGGACGAGCCCACCAACCAGCTCGACATCCATCACCAGGTCGAGATCCTCGAGATCGTCGCCGGGCTCGGCGTCACCGTGCTCGCCGCCCTGCACGACCTGAGCCTGGCCGCATTGTTCTGCCACGTCATCTACGTGCTCGGCGACGGCCAGCTGGTGACCGGAGGGCCGCCCGGCTCGGTGCTCACGCCCGAGACGATCCGCCAGGCCTACGGTGCCGATGTCCTGGTCATCGAGCACCCCGACACCGGGACGCCCCATCTGATCCCGCGCCGCGTCCAGCCCGCTACCCGAGATCACCCCCGCGACGACACGACGGCATGCTCACCGGCGCAGCCGGACAAGCCAGCGTAACCGAAAGGATCCCAGTGCATCACAACCACGGCTCTCGGCACCCGGCCCGGCCTCGTACCCGGCGCGTCCTGACGGCGTCCGCCGCGCTGCTCACCATGGCCGGGCTAGCCGCCTGCAGCAGCAGCCCCACCGCCACCGCGTCGGCCAAGCCCAGCACCGGGTATCCGGTCACCGTCAGCAGCTGCGGCGTGCCCGTCACCTACGACCGTGCGCCGCAACGGGCGGTAGCAAACGACATCAACACCACCGAGGACATGCTCGCTCTGGGGCTGGAATCGCACATGGTCGGCACCTTCGGCGCGATCGGCGACGGCCCGGTCAACCAGCCGATACCACCCCAATACCAGGCCGGGTTCAATAAGGTGCGCGATGTCGACCCCCAGAACTACTTCACGCTGGAAGAGCTGATCGCGCTGCACCCCGACTTCCTGTTCGCAGGCTGGAACTACGGCCTGCAGGTCGGTACCAACCTCACGCCGACCTACCTGGCCAAGTTCGGGATCAAGACGCTGGTGCTCGAAGAGTCCTGCGCCCACGTCCAGGCGGGTAAGGACTCAGTCAGCATCAATGACACTTATACGGACCTGCACAACCTCGGAGCCATCTTCGGAGTCCAGTCTCGCGCCGATAGCCTTATCGCCAGCATGCAGGCCCAGGTGGCGGCGGTCCGAGCCAAGGTGGCGGGACTCAAACCTATCAAGGTGTTCGACTACGACAGCGGCGAGGCTGCGCCGGTCACCGGACCCGGGCTGGCCATGCCGACCGCCGAGCTCAGCCTGGGAGGCGGGACCAACATCTTCGCCTCACTCAAGCAGAGCTGGACCACGGTGTCCTGGGAACAGGTCGTCGCCGCCCAACCGCAGTGCATCATCATCAACAACTACAGCACCCCCACGGTCGCCCAGAAGGAGAAGTTCCTGGAAACCTTCGCGGCCAGCAAGAACCTTCCCGCCGTGAAGAACCGCTGCTTTCTGCCCCTCAGCTACGACGAGGTCACCCCCAGCCCGCGCAACGCCCAAGCCGTCGTCGCCATAGCCCGATGGCTGCATCCATCGGCATTCGGCCTGCCCGCCGATGGCTCATGAATCACGGGATGGGGATCTCTACGGGCCGACCGACTTGCTAGCGTACGGCTGGACCGATCATCCCTGGCCGCCGCCCGTGTCCGTGTCCCGCACGTTATTTCGACAGGGATGCAGTGCTCCGCTGCGGCTACCATCCTGCAATGCCGAGTTCGCAATTGCTATCAGATCGCAATTGTGCGGGCTGGAGCGTATGCTTGCCGGGTGTCCCCCGGTAGCCAGCCACGGCAGATCGAGCACGGCGATCATGACGCGATCGAGGATGTGCTCAGCATCGTCCGCCAGCACGGCGGGCGGGCTACCCCGGCGCGGAGGCTGCTGCTGCAGGCCCTGTTCGGGAGCCGGGAGCATCGCAGCGCGGAGGAACTTACCGCCGAGGTCCGCGCCCACGCGCCCGATGTGCACCTGTCCACGGTCTACCGCAACCTGGAGGAGCTGGAGCGGCTCGGCGTCGTCGACAGTACCCGCCTGCGAGACGGACCCGCGACCTACCATCTGGCGTCGACCGCGCATGGGCACCTTGTCTGCGAGAAATGCGGCTCCATGACTGAAGTTCCCGACGACATGTTCCGGGACCTGGTCCGCAGCGCCCGGACCAGGTACGGGTTCATCATCAACCCCCACCGGTTCGCCGTCACCGGCCGCTGCGCCAGCTGCCAGTAACCGGGCACGAGACCGCCGCTTACGCGCCAGCGGCACAAACTTGGCCCGCATAAGCCTGACACGAGCCCCTCAAGGAGGCTGGCAGGATTCGGCTCTGCCGTTGCGCGAACTTTGCATCTGCGTCTTCAATACGGCAAGCCTGTATAGAGCGGCGGCGGCTATGATTGCAAGATATAGGTACTTGCAACTCATATGCAGCTGGGTTAGCGTGCGGTCAGGCGCAGGACCTGCTGCGCGGGCGACCGAGGGGTGAGGCCATGGCCGGCCAGAGCACGGCGCCGCAGGGCCAGATGAGCCTGCACGCGATCTTCCGGGAGTCGTTCCGGACCATGGACCGCACCGAGCGGCGGCGGGTGATCGGCATGTACGGCTCGATCCTGCTGCTGCACGCGGTGGGGTTCTTCGTGTTCATCGCCTTCGTGCTGCCCGCGCACTACAAGCTGTTCGGCGTCGGGCTGAGCATCACCGCCTACACGCTGGGGCTGCGGCACGCGTTCGACGCGGACCATATCTCGGCGATCGACAACACCACCCGCAAGGCGATGAACCAGCGCAAGGAGGGCGAGCCGCGCCCGTTCGGGTTCGGCTACTTCTTCTCCCTCGGCCACTCCACCATCGTGGTCGCGATCGGGGTCGGGCTCATCATCGCGGTCAAGACCGTGCTGCCCGCGGTGACGCACTCCAACTCCTCGCTGGAATCCTTCGGCGGCACCTTCGGCACCATCGTGTCCGCGGTCTTCTTGTTCTTGATCGGCGCGCTGAACCTGGTCATCCTGGCCGGGATCCTCAAGGTGTTCCGGTCCATGCGGCGCGGCCAGTACGACGAGGCGGAGCTGGAGCGGCAGCTGGAGAACCGCGGGTTCTTCTACCGGTTCTTCGGCCGCTGGATGAAGGCCATCGACAAGGAGTGGCAGATGTACCCGGTCGGGGTGGTGTTCGGCATGGGCTTCGACACCGCCACCGAGGTCGCCCTGCTGACCGCCACCGCGCTGGCGGCCTCCGAGCACATCCCGTGGCAGGCGATCATCTGCCTGCCCATCTTGTTCACCGCCGGGATGAGCCTGATGGACACCACCGACGGCATGTTCATGAACCTGGCCTACGGCTGGGCGTTCTTCAACCCGGTCCGCAAGGTGTACTACAACCTGGCCATCACCGGCTTGTCCGTGGCCATCTGCTTTTTCATCGGCGGCATCGAGACCCTCAGCCTCATCCCGCAGGACTTCCCGCGCGACTTCAGCCAGACCGGCGGTTTCTGGGGATTCATGTACAACTTCGACATCAACAAGGCCGGGTTCGTCATCGTCGGCATGTTCATCATCACCTGGGCGGCGGCCATCGCCATCTGGCGGTGGGGCCACATCGAGGAACGGTGGACCGCCCGCCTGAACGCCCCGCCCCCGGACAAATGGGGAGGGGACTGGGCCGAGACCGAAGCCGCCGAGTGACCGCCCCGAGCCGGATGCGCTCGGTCCGCGGGAAAGCATGACCCGCCCGCCCAGCGCTGCGCCGGTAGCTCAGTTCGCGACGATCGAGGACGCGCTCGTCGGGCTGCGCCAGCCGTGCGGCCCCGGCCACGCCCGCCCTTTGGCCTCCGCGCAGCCTGCCGCACCGACGCAACTGAGCGTACAGCTCGTCGAGCACCTCCACCCGGTCCTGGATCTCGCGCAGCTGCAGCCTGCCAAGCACAGGGCGGATGACCCGCTCGATGTAGCTCTCGTAGTTCACCGCCCGAGCCGGGCAGTCGGCTCACCGGCGTGAACGGGCAGCGGGTCCGAACACGTACAGTGACATACTGCGCGTGGCTTTACACGCGATATCCGCCTGCGTGGTCATGAGGCGTGCGACGTCTATCAGATAAGGCGCGCAGATTGGGCTGTCAGTACTTGGGACAGGGCGGCGGGGCAGCGGCCGGTTCGCCGGCGCATCCAGGGGCCGGGTGGATGTCGCACGAGGCAACGGATTCCGTGGTCAGGCTCCCAGGCGTAGGCTACTTAGCACTGATTCTGCCCAGCTTGGAGGGCTGCGTGACCGGTTATGCCAGCGCCCTGACGGCGGTGTAGTCCGGATACCGGGCAGATGGCCGCAGATT
>JASHVM010000448.1:0-6014 GCA_030044595.1 Streptosporangiaceae bacterium | reverse complement strand
GGCAGAAAGGGAAGATCCCGGGCATCGGCATGTACGAACCCGACCCGTTCGCTGACGCCCGCCACCATCGCGTTCCGCTCGGCGGCGGCCTGGCTGTTGCCCGTCTGGTCACGCAGCCGCCAGATGTCAGCTCCGGTCGCGCGACCTCGCGGGAGCCGACGGGCAGCTGAGATGAGGACGGCACCCCGGCCGCAGCCGATGTCGAGTACGTGCTCGTCGCCTCGCAGGCCGAGTTCGTCGAGCAATTCCTTCCACACCGACAGCTTGCCCGGACCGGTGCTGTAGAAGTAATCCGCAGCCACCGCGAGCACGGCCACGATCGCCATCTTCGCCAGCGAGCTGACCAGGCGCTTGTCTCGCCGCTTCGCCCACCGCTCACCAGCCAGAAGACCGGCTCCGGCCAGGAGGAACAGGGGAATGCCGCCGTACCCTCCGTCGACGCCGTAGCTGGGACGCTCTCGCCTCACCTCACTGAGTGTGCCAGCTACCGCGGCCATCGGCCGACCCGATGGCTAGCCCGCTTCGCCGGGGAAACGGGAAAATCCGCCGGCAGTTCACCCGATGGCCATCCGGTACCGGCCCGAAGAGCCGGGCCGGTGCCGTGGAAAGTGAAACCACGGTTCGTTCGGAAAAAGATTTACGCCGAACGGGCCGTGGCCTAACGGTGCTGCATTAGTGGCAGCCGCGGGGAGGTCAAGGCGTATTTGGCAGAACTTGCTTCCAGCTAATGGACTCGCACGGTCAGGGTCAGCCCTGATGCTTCAGGGCTGCGCTTCAGGGGCGAACCAGGGCTGATCCGGATCGACGCGGGCCGCCGGCGGCGGCAGCCTTGAGACATCAGCACCACACAACGACACGAACGGAAACCGATCACCATGCTCGCGATCATCGCTCTGGTCCTGCTGGCCATCGTGGCCCTGGCCGTCCTGGGCTTCGCTGTGCACGTCCTGTTTTCACCCTGGCTGCTTCTGGTCGTCATCGGCGTCCTGGCCTGGATCAAGTTCCGCCCGCGAAGCTCCCGCCGGTAGCCTGCTCCGCGACGGCGAGCGGCTGTTAGCTGTGAGGCCCTGCAGGCAGCTGAACCGCTGGTCACACGGCGGCGTGAATTCTCGCGCGCGGGGCATCGGTGCCGATAATCCCTGCTGGTGTCTTGACGCCCGCTTTGGCGGCGCAGAGAATTGCGAGCACGCAATAGGGGTGGGATTGCCGGGGGATGCCACGTCGACAACCCTGATCTTTGAGACCGGCTTTCGCCCACCAGCAACCGGGAGGGAAGATCATGGCCGAGCATCCTAATGTCGCTCGCATCAGGGACGGCTACGCCGCCTTCGCCAAGGGCGATTTCGCCGCTCTCAACGACCTGTTCGACGAGCACATCGTGTGGCACATCGCCGGCCGGAGCCAGCTGACCGGCGAATACCGCGGGCGGGACGCGGTCTACGCGTTCTTCGGCAAGCTCATGGAGGTCACGGAGGGGTCGTACCACGTAGACCTGCAGACGGTCTTCGCCGACGACGAGCGCGGCGTCGCGCTGGTGGTCGGCGCGGCCAGCCGCGGCGGAACGGGCATCAGGGTCAGCGAAGCGCATATCTTCCGTATGCGCGACGGCAAGGTGGTGGAGTTCTGGGACGCCTCCACCGACCAGTACGCGTTCGACGAGCTGATCGGCTGACGGGCGGCAACATTACCGGGCGGCCAGGTCTCGTCGGCCAGCCCCGCCGAGGTACCGGCCATTAAGGGGCTCGTCCGCGCAACGTACCCTGGCCGCAGCCAGGCGGGTCCCGGCCTGCGCTTTTCTTCATAGATCACGCCTCCGCCAGCCGAGGCTGTCAACCGCGGCTGGCGGCCGGGTGTGCCGGAGCAGAATCGGACTGTCGTTTTCAGCGCTGCTCCCGGGGAGTGATCGTGAATCCTGCAAAAGCGAGGCTGGCTTGCTGATGGAACCGCTCAACGAGCGTGGCCGCGGGTTTCCGCCGCGTGCCGCGGACTGACCGGGCCGGCACCATGGAACCTGCCGCGGCGACGTCCGCACAACCGGTCCCCGCACTCGAGCGCGAGTCGGCGGCATTGCGGGCGCGCCGTCTGGCCGCCGCGCGCCGCCGGGCCACCGCGCTCCTCGTCGGGGTGACAGCGCTGTTCGTGGCGGTGACCGCGGCCGGCGTGCACGGGACCCTCCTCGGCTACGTTCAGGCCGGCGCCGAGGCGGCCATGGTCGGTGGCGTGGCCGACTGGTTCGCCGTGACGGCGCTGTTCCGCCGTCCGCTGGGCCTGCCGATACCGCACACCGCGCTGATCGTCGAGCGCAAGGACCAGTTCGCCGCCACTCTTGGCCAGTTCGTCCAGGAGAACTTCCTCAACGCCGATGTTCTGGCCGAGCGGATCGGCTCGGCTCGCCTGGTTCCCCGCCTGGCCGCCTGGCTGGCCGACCAGGCCAACGCCGCCCGGTTCGCCGGTCACGCCGCAGGTCTAGTGGTCAATGTGGCCGAAGCTCTCCGCGATGAGGATGTTCAGCGCGTGCTTACCGCCGAACTGACCAGGGCGGTGGACGCGGTCGAGGTGGCGCCGCTGGCCGGGCGGGTCCTGCGGGTCATCATCGCGGGAGGCCACCATGCCGAGCTGTTCAACACCATCGTGTCCGGCGCCGACCGCTATCTGGCCGACCATCACGTCGAGCTGCGTGAGCGGTTCGAGGACGAGTCACCCCGCTGGGTGCCTGACGCGGTATACCGGCTGATCTTCGACCGTCTGTACCACCGGCTGCGCGAGCGGCTGGTGGCCATGGCCGCCGATCCTGACGACGAGGCCCGCCGCCAGTTCGAGGAGTGGATCGCCGGGCTCCCCGACCGCCTCGAGACATCCCCGGAGCTGCGCGAGCGCGGAGAGCGCATCAAGCGCGACATCCTGGGCAGCGCCGAGCTGCGGGACTGGTCCTCCTCGCTCTGGCAGAAGGCCAAGGACACGTTGCGAACCCAGGCGGCCGACCCGGACTCCGAGCTGCGCCGGCAACTGGCCGCCGCGCTCGTGGCGGCCGGTCAGCGCCTCGAGTCAGACCGCCGCCTCCAGCAGGGCCTCGAGCGTGTGATCGAGTCAGGAGCCCGGGCGCTCGCCGACCAATTCCACGACGAGCTCGCCGGGCTCGTCACCGGGACCATCGAACGGTGGGACGCCGCGGAGACCTCGAGCCAGCTGGAACTGCTCCTCGGGCCCGACCTGCAGTTCATCCGCATCAACGGCACGGTGGTGGGGGCGGGGGTGGGGCTGGCCTTGCACGCCATCGCCCTGGCTCTGGCCTGATGGTGGCCGCTGGCAGGCTCCGGGCTCAGCACCGGCCGGCCCTGGTCCTAGCCTGCGAGCCCGGCGGGCGGGTGGGTGAGGTCGGCGAGGGCGAGGGCCAGGTGCAGTTTCAGGCGGTCTTCGCCTCGGCGCAGGTCCAGTGGCACCAGTTCGGCCGCCCGGGCCAGGCGCCAGTACAGCGTTGTCCGGTGGATGTGCAGCTGCTCGGCGGCCTGCTGGGCGTGGGCCGCGCACTCGAGGTAACACCGCACGGTCTGCCGGTACGTCCTGGCTCGCCGGTCCAGCAGCGCGCTGACGCCGGGGCAGATCCGCTCGGGTGCCGACGGGTCGCGGTAGAGGTGCTCGAAGGTCGCGTACGCGCCGAGGGCCGCCCAGTCGGCAGCCCGCCTGAACCGCGGGACGCGCGCCGCCACGTGGGCTGCGTACTGGGCGTTTCCCAGGCTGGCACGCATGTCGGCCAGCGCCGCGCCGCCGCCGCAGGTACCCACGGCCATCGGCGGCCCGGGCAGCGCCCGGACCGCCCGGCGCAGCTCGGCCAGCGCGCCGGCGGTAGTGATCGCGACCAGTTCGCCCTCGCGCGGGCTGGCCAGGACCAGGGTGCCTGGCGCGGTCCGGCGGCGCAGGTTCCCGGCCGCCCGCCGCAGGTCTCCTGCCGCCCGGCTGGGGTCTGGCGCGCGCTCCGGGCGGTCGTCCGCCGGGCGTATCACGGCCAGCGCGTAGGGCGGCGGGCCGGTCAGCGCGGCCTGCCCGGCCAGCATGGTCGCGGCCCGTTCGCGGACCTGCTGCTGCGCGTGCAGCAGCCCGTCGGCCAGTCCGCTCAGTGCGGCGAACTGATTGTCGGCCCGGATCGCCCGCTGCGCGAGCAGGCGGGCCGCCTGCGCCGCGGCGGCCTCCGCCTGCCGGGTCTGCTCGGTGGTCAGCGCGGGTTCGTCGATGAGCCACAAGAACCCGAGCAGATGGTCGTCGGCTCGCAGCGGCAGGCACAGGCGGGGCAGGGTGGCCTGCTCGGGGTCGCCGGGGATGGACACCGGCTCGCGGGCGGAGAACACCCCCAGCTCGGTCAGCTTGCGGCGCAGCCGGGCGCTGGTCTGGCGGTGCAAGACCGCCTCCACCCGGCTGCGGTCCAGCCGCCCGGTCTGCGCGGTGGTGGCCAGCGGGCGCAGCGCGGCGTCGTCGATGATCACCGACCGGCGCAGGTCCTTGGCCAGCTGCTCGGCGATGTACTGCAGGTGCTCCTCGAACACGCTGGTGGTCATTCCCGGCGGCGCCGCGGGTGATGCGGACGTGTTCCTACATTTGTCGAATTCAGCCGGGCCAACACGCGTCAGCCGTCGTAGCCGCGCTGAGCGCCGGCCGTGGCAGTTTGGAGACGGGGCCTTAACGCGAGGGAGGCAGCCGGTGTCTGTTGACGCGCCGACCGCGCTCGCGCCGACGCTGGAAGGCTGGTATTACACCGACCCGGCCGTCTTCGCGTCTGAGTGCGAGCGGATCTTCGAGCGGCAGTGGTATTACGCGGGCCGGGCCGACGAGATCGCCGCGCCCGGACGGTTCATCCGGCGCCAGGTCGGACGCGAGAACGTGCTGCTGGTCCGCGGCAGGGATCGGGTGATCCGGGGCTTCCTCAACGTGTGCCGACACCGCGGCGCGCAGCTGTGCCTGACGGAGTCAGGGGAGGTCGGCAACGCGATCCACTGCCCCTATCACAACTGGATCTACGGTCTGGACGGTGCGCTGATCACCGCGCCGAACTGGCGGGCGATGGCCGACATCGACAAGGGGGGGTACGGCCTGCACCCGGTGCGCGCGCACGTCTGGGAGGGCATGATCTGGGTGTGCGTGGACGGCGACCCCGGTCCGCTGGAGGATCACCTGCGTCCGCAGATCGAGTCCCGGCTGGGCGGCTACGCCAAGCTGGAGCGGTACCGGATCGGCGAGCTGAGGGTAGGCGGCCGAACCGAGTACGACGTGGCGGCGAACTGGAAGCTGGTCTTCGAGAACTTCCAGGAGTGCTACCACTGCGCCCACATCCACCCGGAGCTGGTCCAGGCGATCCCGCAGTTCCGGTCCCCGGCCGTCGGAACAGGCGGGTACGACACCGGCGGCTACCCGATCGCTGCCGGCCGGGCGTCGTTCTCGCTGACCGGGCAGACCGCGCTGCCCCGGCTGCCCGGCCTGCTGCCCGCCGATGACGGGCTGTTCTACG
Organism: Streptosporangiaceae bacterium; assembly: GCA_030044595.1. Lineage (GTDB taxonomy): Bacteria > Actinomycetota > Actinomycetes > Streptosporangiales > Streptosporangiaceae > Palsa-504. The sequence continues at coordinate 517 of JASHVM010000448.1, read as the reverse complement.
GCATGGTGCTGCGGCCGAACTGCTTCCTGTCCTTGATCAGCGACCACGTGATCGTGCACAGGTTCGAGCCGGTCGCCGCCGACCGGACGCGTGCGGTGTGCGAGTGGCTGTTCCCCGCGGGCACGATAGCCGATGGCCGGTGCGACGTCAGCGACGCTGTCGCCCTGTTCGCCAGGGTCAACGAGCAGGACTTCGCCGCCGCGCAGTGGTGCCAGCCGAACATGAGCTCGCGTGCCTACCGCGGCGGCGGCGTCCTGGTGCCCAGCGAGGCCGAGGTGATCTCGCAGTACTACGCGTGGTATCGCGCCCTGATGGGCATCTCCGCTGAAGGCCGCCGGCCGGGCGGCGGCCCGGCGACGCCTCGTCCGGCCGGCTGACAGCGCGGGAACGCGAATGGCACAGCAGTACCGGGCGATCGTAATCGGCTGCGGGGCCGTTGGCGCCGCGACCGCCTACTGGCTGAGCCGGCGGCTCGGCGGCGGCGTGCTGGCAGTCGAGCAGTACCAGCTCGGGCACG
>JASHVM010000447.1:0-6606 GCA_030044595.1 Streptosporangiaceae bacterium | reverse complement strand
CGGCAGGGGCGGGCGAGGCCGGGCCGCGAGAGGCTTCGCCGGCCTGGGACACGCCGCCGGACCCGCTCACTCGCGCCGTCTCCGGAGGGTCTCAACCAGCTGCGGACCGAGCAGCGTCACATCCCCGGCCCCCATGGTCAGCACCAGGTCGCCCGGTTCGGCGAGCCCGGCGATCACCGGCGCTACCTGCTCGCGGTGGGGCAGGAACCGCGCCCGCCCGCCCGGGACCGCGTCCGCGACGAGCAGGCCCGTCACACCGGGTTCCGGGTCCTCGCGCGCCGCGTACACCTCGAGCACGATCACCTCATCGGCGAGTCCGAGCGCCGTGCCGAACTGGCTGGCGAATATCCTCGTCCTACTGTACAGGTGCGGCTGGAAGATGGCGATGACCCGGCCGCCCGCCACGATGTCACGCGCGGCGCGCAGGTCGGCGGCGAGCTCGGTCGGGTGGTGCGCGTAGCTGTCAAGCACCCGCACCCCGTCCGCCTCGCCCTTGAGCTCCATCCGGCGTCGGGTGCCACGGTAGCCCGCGAGGGCGGCAGTCACGCGCGGCGGCGCGAAGCCGAGCTCGACGGCCGCGGCGAACGCGGCGGTCGCGTTCAGCGCGTTGTGGTGCCCGGGAACGTGCACGGTCATCTGGGCCAGAAGCTCGCCGAACGGGCTGTGGTCAGCGGCGACCGCGAAGCTGACCGCCATCCCCCGGGACTGGACATCGGCGAGCCGGTAATCGGCGCGCGGCGACTGGCCGTACCGCCGCACGCGCGCGGGGCCAGCGGATGCCAAGCGGGCCGCCACAGCCTCCGCGCCCGGGTCATCCGCGCAGCTCAGGACCATGCCGCTGACGCGGCCGCCGAACTTGGCGAACGCGTCGGTGATCTCCGCCAGGCTCGCGTAGTTGTCCAGGTGGTCGGCTTCCACGTTGGTGATGATCGCGACGTCGGGGGCCAGCAGGAGAAACGACCCGTCGCTCTCATCCGCCTCGGCGACGAAGTCCAGGCCGGCGCCGTCCTCCGCGCCGAGCCCGGTCTCGTTGAGAATGCCGCCGATGACGTACCCGGGGTCGGCGCCGCATTCGCGCAGTACCGTCGTGAGCATCGATGTGGTGGTGGTCTTCCCGTGGGTGCCGGCGACCGCGATCACCCGCCGCCCGGTCATGACCGAGGCCAGGGCGGCCGCCCGGTGCAGCACCCGCATCCCCCGCCGCGTCGCCTCGGTCAGTTCCGGATTATCCGGGCGGATCGCGCTGGACAGCACCAGCGTGTCCCCGGCGCCGAGGCCGCCCAGGTTGTCGGCCGAGTGCCCGACGTGCACGCGAGCACCCTGCGCCCGCAGGTCATCGAGCAGCGCCGAAGGCACGGCGTCGCTGCCGGACACCCGGATGCCCCTGGACAGCATGATCCGCGCTATCCCCGACATCCCGGCGCCGCCGATCCCGGTGAAGTGCACCTGCCCGAGGGTGACCGCGGGCACCGGTTCAGCGGGCGTGATCAGCGCTTTGATCCCCACCTCGACCCTCCACGATCTCGATGACCGCCTCGGCGAGCCAGCGGTCGGCGTCACCGCGACCCAGCGATGCGGCCGCCTCCGACATGTCCGCCACCTGGTCGATGTTGACGAGCACGGGCAGCAAGGTGTCCCGGATCCACTCGGGGGTCAGCTCGGCGTTGGACACCAGCATGCCGCCGCCGCGCTGGACGATCGGCAGCGCGTTGAGCCGCTGTTCGCCGTTCCCGATGGGCAGCGGCACGTAGGCGGCAGGCAAGCCGACGGCGGTGAGCTCGGCGCAGGTCATCGCGCCGCCCCGGCACAACGCGAAGTCCGCCGCCGCGTAGGCCAGGTCCATCCGGTCGATGTAGGGCGTGGCCACGTAGGGCACCCCGGTGGTCGCGACGGGAGCCTCGGCGCCGTTCCGCGGGCCGATGACGTGCAGCACCTGGACACCCGCGTCCCTGAGCCACTCGGCCGCGCCGAACACCGCGGTATTCAGCGCGCGTGCCCCCTGCGAGCCGCCGGTCACCAATAGCACGGGCAGGTCGGTCCGCAGGCCGAAATGCGCGCGGGCCTTGTCGCCCACCGCTAGCCGGTCGAGCTCGGCGATCTCGCGCCTGATCGGTATCCCGATGTATTTCCCGTGCCTGAGCTGGGTGTCCGGATGACCGGTGAAGACGTGCGTGGTGAACCTGGCGCCGAGCTTGTTGGCCAGTCCCGGCCTGGGGTTGGCCTCGTGGACGATGATCGGGACCCTGCGCCGCCTGGCCGCCAGGTAGGCGGGGGTCGCGACGTACCCGCCGAACCCGACGAGCACCTCGGCCCTGGTCCGGTCCAGGACCGCGGCGACCGCGTTGACCGCGCCCGCCAGCCGGCCGGGCACGGTGAGCAGCCTGGGCGTCACCGACCGGGGCATGGGCACCGCGGGGATGAGTTCCAGCGGGTACCCGCGCAGCGGGATCAGCCGGGTCTCCAGGCCGCGTTCGGTACCCAGGCAGGTCACTTCGGCGCCGGTGTCGGCGCGTCGCAGCGCGTCCGCCAGCGCGAGCGCTGGTTCAATGTGACCGGCGGACCCGCCGCCTGCGAGCAGTACCCTCATGTCTCGTCCCTGAACTGCCGCCGCTTAACCGTCGGCGCTTTGCCAGACCGAGCCAGCTTAGAACGCGCAGCGGCACGCCGGGGCCGCGTGCGGCCAAAGCCTCCTGGGCACCCGGCTCGTGCCGCGCGAACGACATCAGCATGCCGAGCGCGACCAGCGTCATCAGCAGGGACGACAGCCCCGCTGAGACGAGAGGCAGCGGCACGCCGGTGATCGGCACGATGCCGATCACCACGCCGATGTTGACCACGGCCTGCAGCACGATCCACGCGGTGATGCCGGTGGCCGCCAGGCGCGAGAACAAGTCGGTCACCCGGCGGGCGATACGGAGCCCAGCGAAGGCTAGCAGGCCGTACAGGAACGTCACGCACAGCGTGCCGATGAGGCCGAGTTCCTCGCCGAGGATGGCGAAGATGTAGTCGTCGGTCGATTCCGGTACCCAGCCCCATTTCTCCCGGCTGGCACCGAGGCCGACCCCGGTGATGCCGCCCGAGCCGAGCGCGTACTTGCCCTGGATGCTCTGCATGTAGGGGCCGGTGGGCCCGCCCTGCGGGTCGAGGAAGCCGAGGATGCGGTCCATCCGGTATTTCGACGAGACCATCATGAGCGCGACGGCGATGAAGATCAGGATCAGCATGCCGGCGAACACGCGCCCGGGCGCGCCGATGACCCACAGCAGGGTGAGGAAGATGAGCAGCAAAATGAACGTGGTGCCCAGGTCGTCGCCGGTCATGACCAGCAGGCACAGCACGGCGGTGCCCGGCAGGAACGGCACGAGCATATGCCGCCAGTCGGACAGCTGGCCCAGCCGGTCCTTGCGGGCGAGCAGGTCGGCGCCCCACACGACCAGGGCCAGCTTGGCGATCTCGGACGGCTGGATCTGCTGTCCGCCGAGGGAGATCCACCGGGCCGCGCCGTTTTGCGAGACGCCGACCCCGTGGATCAGCGTAAGGCCCAGCCCGACGATGGCCAGCGCGAGCAGCGGGTAGGCGAAGGCCCGGAACAGCCGGGGCGACGAGCGCGCGGCTATCCACATGAGCGGCACGCCGATGGCGGCGCCGAGCAGTTGCTTCTTGAAGTCGGTATAGGGCGACAGCCCCGCGTTCAGGTCGGCGACCGAGGCCGTGGACTGCACCATGACCAGGCCCAGCCCGAGCAGCAGCGTCGTGATGCCGAGCACCAGGTAGTAGGACGTAAGCGGCCGGTCGAGCAGGGCGCGCCACACGCCGATCTGATCGCGCACGCCGGCGAGGCTGCGCAGGGCCGCCCCGTCCTGGCCGGGCGAGGTCTGGTCCGCCTGGCCGTCACCATCCCCCGTGAACGACCGTTCGTCCACGCTCGCTCCCGGCGCATGGTGACGCATGACCCAAGTCTGTTAGTCCGTCAGCGGCAAGACCGGGACATCTGTCGCGTGTCGCCCGCCGATTTCGGCCGGCGCACGGGGTACCGCAGCCGGAGCGTGACAGGTACGCTGCGGTTACCTGCGCTGCCAGGGATGTGAACATGACCACGGGCACCCTTGCTATCGCCTCGGTGATCTCCGTGAGCCCGCAGAGCCCTTCGGGCCTCCCGGCCTGGCCACTCGCCATCGCGGCGTTGATCGCCTGGCTGCTCACCGCCAGTCTCGGCGGCTACATGCTGCGCACCTGGATCGTGCGGGGCGGCCTGCGCCGGCAGCGCGCGACCGGCGTAGGGGTGCCGCCGGTGTTGCTGTTCGGCCACGCCAGCGCCGCCCTGACCGGGCTGGCGGTCTGGGTCGTCTACCTGGCCAGCGGCTGGGTCCTGGTGGCCTGGTTCGGGGTGCTCCTGGTCGGGAGCGCTATCACCCTTGGCATCTGCATGGTCACCCTCTGGACTCCTTACCCGATCCGTTCCGGCGACCCGAAGGCCGAGGGGGAAACCGCGTTCACCGCGGTTCAGGGGTCCAGCCGGTTGAAGGACCCCGCCCGGCCGGACGTCGTGCCCGGCGCGGCCGGGCAGGGACCGCAGCCCGCGCCCGCCGAGCCTCCCGATGCGTTCACGGTCACCGACGAGATGATCGCCAGGCTGCTCGCGGAGCCGGTCCAGGTCAGGCGGCGGCGCAGGCTCCCGTTGCTCCCGCTCATTCCCGCCAGCCATGGTTTCGCCGCCATGGCCACCTTCTTGCTGGCCACGCTCGCCGCGCTCAGCGCGAGGTTAAACGCTCCGATTGGGCGATATGGAGCCTTATCGGGCAGGCTGGAACCATGGCAGAAACGCTGACGATGATGGCTGTGCACGCGCATCCCGACGACGAGGCCTCGAGCACCGGCGGCGTGCTCGCCACGTACGCCGCTCAGGGCGTCCGTATCGTGGTCGTGACCTGCACGAACGGCGAGTTCGGCGACGCCCAGGGCGGCGTCAAGCCCGGGCAGGACGGGCACGACGAGCGGGCCGTGGCCCGGCAGCGCCTGGCGGAGCTGCGCGAATCCTGCGCCATCTTGGGCGTCACGGACCTGGAAGTGCTCGGCTACCACGACTCCGGCATGCCCGACTGGGATTACAAGGACCGGCCGGACGCGTTCTGCAACATTCCGCGGGCGGAGGTGGCCGCCAGGATCTCCGCCCTGATCGAGCGGTACCGGCCGCAGGTACTGATCACCTACGACGACCAGGGCCCGTATCAGCACCCCGATCACGTGCACACGAGCCGCTGCGCGCAAGCGGCGTTCGCCGACACCGGCATCCCGGCCAAGCTCTACCTCAGCGCCATGCGCGGCAGCGACTGGCGGAAGATCTGGGAGGCGCTACGCGAACTCGGCGCGGAGGTACCGGACTTCGAAGACCCCGACCCGGAAAGTCAGCGGCGGGCGGCCGCCGCTGAGGCGCGCATCACCACCACCGTCGACATCCGGCAGGTCCTGGACCGCAAGCGCGACGCGCTGTTCGCGCACGGCAGCCAGATCTCCGAGTCCTGGTTCAGCAAGATCCCGCGGGACATCGCGGAGGCCACCTTCGGCCGCGAGCACTTCGTCCGGGCCAGCGACACCACCGGCGCGCCGCTGCCCGAAGACGATCTGTTCGCCGGCCTGCGCCCGCCGCGGGGTCAGGGGGCGCACGAAGTAGAGGGGGCCGCACGATGACCGCCGAGCCTTACGTCGCTTCCGCGACGGCGCTGGTGCAGCGGTACGCCGCCGCGTTCGCGTCCGCCGTGCCGGAGCATTGGGAGGACGACGGGTTCTTCGGGCCGACCAGCGTGACCTGGCGGCTGGCCGCCGACCTTTCGGGCCCGGTCGCGGGGCTGCGCTCGGTGCTGATGCAGGCGCTGCACCCGCTCGCGATGGCCGGCGTCGACCAGCACAGCGACTGGCGCAGCGACCCGGTCGCGAGGCTGGCCGCCACCATGGCGTACACCGGCACCGTCACGTACGGCGACCGGGCCAGCGCGAGCCGGGCCGCCCAGCGGGTCAGGGCGGTCCACGAGCACGTCCGCGGCATCGACACCGTGACCGGCCGCCGCTACGCCGCCGGAGATCCCGCGCTGCTGCTCTGGGTGCACGCCGCCCTGGTGGATTCGGTGCTGGCGGCCAGCCGGCTGTTCGGCACGCCGCTCGCGGACGGCGACGCCGACCGGTACGTCAGCGAGATGACCGTCGCGGCCGAGTTGGTCGGGGCTCCGCGTGAGATCGTCCCGTCCAGCGTGAGCCTGCTCCAGGACTACATCGCCAGCGTCCGCCCCGAGCTGCGCCGGACCGCCGCGGCGGCGGAGGCGATGAGCTACATGCTGGACCCGGCGGGCATGGGCGAAGAGATCGCGGAGCTGTGGCAGGACATCAGGGACGCGGCGGTCGCCGCGCTGCCGGACTGGGCGCGGGACATGTACGGCTATCCCGCGCCGCCGGCGATGACCGCCGACCGCCGCACGGAGATCCGCCAGACGCTCGGCGTGTTCGACGCGGTATTCCTGGCCGAACCCGGCGTGCTCGAGGCGCGGCAGCGACTCACCCTGCGGGTGCGTTCGGCGCGCCGGGCGTGAGGCGGCGCATCGCGTCGGCGAGGCG
>JASHVM010000446.1:0-15311 GCA_030044595.1 Streptosporangiaceae bacterium | reverse complement strand
TCGTGGTCGGCGACGGCGCCGCGCTGTCGGTGGTCAGCGTGCACGACTGGGCCGACGACGCCGTTCACCTGCCGCACCACTACGCCACCCTGGGCCGGGACGCTCGGCTCAGGCACGCCGCGGTCACCCTCGGCGGGTCGGTGGTCCGGCTGGGCGCCGAAGTGCGCTACGACGGTCCCGGCGGCGACGCCGAGCTGACCGGGCTGTACTTCGCCGACGCGGGCCAGCACCTTGAGCACCGCCTGTTCGTCGACCATGCCGTGCCGAACTGCCGCAGCCGCGTCACCTACAAGGGCGCGCTCCAGGGCACCGACGCGCACGCGGTCTGGATCGGCGACGTGCTGATCAGGCCGGAGGCCGTCGGTACGGACACCTACGAGTACAACAGGAACCTGGTGCTGACCGACGGCACCCGGGTGGACTCGGTGCCGAACCTGGAGATCCTCACCGGGGAGATCGTCGGCGCCGGGCACGCGAGCGCCAGCGGCAGGCTCGAGGACCATCACCTGTTCTACCTGATGGCCCGCGGCATCCCGTACGCCGAAGCCCGCAGGCTCGTCATCCGCGGGTTCTTCGGCCAGCTCATCGACGCCATCGCGGTGCCCGAGCTGCGGGACCGGATCACCGCGGCGGTCGACGCCGAGCTGACCAAGTCGCTGGCATGAGCGATTTCGAGCGCGCCTGCGCGCTGTCGGATCTACCCGTCGAGGGGGTGATCGGCGTCGAGATCTGCGGTGAGCCCGTGGCCGTGGCGCGCACCGGCGACGAGGTCTTCGCGCTGCGGGACGTGTGCTCGCACGCCGAGGTGCCGCTGTCCGAGGGCGAGATCTACGACCACACGGTCGAGTGCTGGCTGCACGGATCTTGCTTTGACCTGCGCACCGGCCAGCCCACCGGGCTGCCCGCCACCGAGCCCGTTCCCGTTTATCCCGTCAAGATCGAAGGCGACGACGTCTACGTCGCCATGGACAAGGAGTTATCGTGGCCACCCTCGAGATTCGCGACCTGCACGTCAACGTGGAAGAGAGCCCCGGCGTGCACCGGGAGATCCTCCGCGGCGTGAACCTGACCGTCGCCGAGGGGGAGACGCACGCGATCATGGGCCCCAACGGCTCGGGCAAGTCCACCCTGGCCTACGCGATCGCCGGGCACCCGAAGTACCTGGTCACCAAGGGCAGCGTCACGCTGGACGGCGAGGACGTGCTGGCCATGACCGTGGACAACCGGGCCCGCGCGGGCCTGTTCCTGGCCATGCAGTACCCGGTCGAGGTACCCGGCGTGTCAGTGTCGAACTTCCTGCGCACCGCGGTCACCGCGGTCCGCGGCGAGGCGCCGAAGCTGCGCGACTTCGTCAAGGAACTCCGCGCCGCGATGTCCGCGCTGTCCATCGACCCGGCCTTCGCCGAGCGCAACCTGAACGAGGGATTTTCCGGCGGGGAGAAGAAGCGGCACGAGATCTTGCAGCTCGAGCTGCTCAACCCCAAGATCGCGATCCTGGACGAGACCGACTCGGGCCTGGACATCGACGCGCTCAAGGTCGTGGCGGAGGGCATCAACCGGTTCCGGCAGCAGCCCGGGCACGGGGTGCTGCTGATCACGCACTACACCCGGATCCTGCGCTACGTGAAGCCGGACTACGTGCACGTGTTCGTGGGCGGCCGGATCGTGGAGGAGGGCGGCCCCGAGCTCGCCGAGACGCTGGAAAACGAGGGCTACGAGAAGTTCCTCGGGGTACCGGCGTGACCGCGTTCGGCGATCACCTCGACGTCGAGGCGATCCGCGCCGACTTTCCCGCGCTGGCCAGGACGGTACGCAACGGCAACGCGCTGGTCTACCTGGACTCCGGCGCGACCTCGCAGAAGCCGGCGGCCGTGCTGGACGCCGAGCGCTCCTTCTACGAGCTGCACAACAGCGCCGCGCACCGCGGCACGCACCTGCTCGGCGAGGAAGCCACCGACGTCTACGAGGGCGCCCGGGCCAAGGTCGCGGCGTTCATCGGCGCCGGGGCCGGTGAGGTCGTGTTCACCAAGAACGCCACCGAGGCGATCAACCTGGTCGCCTATTCGCTCACCTCCTCGATCACGCCCGGCGACGAGATCCTCATCACCGAGATGGAGCACCACGCCAACCTGGTGCCCTGGCAGCAGCTGTGCGAACGGACCGGCGCCACGCTGCGCTGGCTGAGCGTCACGCCGGACGGTCGGCTCGACCTCGACCGCCTCGACGCCCTGCTGACCGACAGGACCAAGCTCGTCGCGGTTACCCACCAGTCGAACGTCACCGGCACGATCCCGCCGGTCACCGAGATCGCCAGGGCGGCGCACGAGAAGGGCGCGCTGGTGCTGGCCGACGCCGCGCAGTCGGTGCCGCACCAGCCGGTCGACGTGGCCGCACTGGACACGGACTTCCTCGCCTTCTCCGGGCACAAGATGCTCGGCCCGTACGGCATCGGCGTGCTGTTCGGCCGGGCCGAACTGCTCGAGGCGATGCCGCCGTTCCTGACCGGCGGCTCGATGATCGAGATGGTGCGGATGGAAGGCAGCACGTTCCTGCCGCCGCCGCAGCGCTTCGAGCCGGGCGTTCCCGCCGTGGCCGAGGCGGCCGGCCTGGCTGCCGCGGTGGACTACCTGAGCGCGCTCGGCATGGGTAACGTCGCCGCGCACGAGGAGTCGCTGACCGCGCACGCGCTCGACGCGCTGCGCGAGATGAACGGCGTGCGCATCCTCGGCCCTGACTCCACCAAGGACCGCGGCGGCGCGGTCGCGTTCGAGGTTGAGGGCGTCCACCCGCACGACGTGGGCCAGGTCCTCGACGAACTCGGCATCGCGGTGCGAACCGGCCACCACTGCGCCTGGCCGCTGCACCGCGCCCTGGGCGTCCAGGCCAGCACGCGGGCGACCTTCTACGTGTATAACACCCACGCCGAGGTTGACGCCCTGGCGGAAGGGATCCGCTACGCCCAGCGCTTCTTCGGCGCGCGGCAATAGGAACGTGACGGTGCCCGCCCAGCCACTGCTAACCCCATCAAGGGCACGACCAACCACATCGTTGGCCCCACGAGGTGGTTGTAACGACATCGCGGGGCCAACGATGTCGTTCCCGGGGATGACCTCGCCGGTTTTCAGCGTTGGGAGGTGACGTGATGCAGCTCGAGTCGATGTACCAGGAGATCATCCTGGATCACTACCGCAACCCCCACCACAAGGGGCTCCGGGAGCCGTTCGACGCCGAGGTGCACCACGTCAACCCCGTCTGCGGGGACGAGGTCACGCTGCGGATCACCCTCAAGGACGTCGACGGCGAGCCCGTGGTGGAAGACCTGTCGTACGACGCGCTCGGCTGCTCGATCAGCCAGGCCAGCGCGTCGGTCATGAGCGACCTGGTCATCGGCAAGCCGGTGGCCGAGGCGATGACCATCAGCCAGGCGTTCCTCGAGCTCATGCAGTCCAAGGGCGAGGGTGTTCCGGCATCGGCCGGCGAGGACGTGCTCGAGGACGCGATGGCGTTCGCCGGCGTATCGAAGTACCCGGCCAGGATCAAGTGCGCGCTGCTCGGCTGGATGGCCTGGAAGGACGCCACCGCGCGGGCCATGGAGGTAGCCAAATGACTGAGAACGCGACCACGCAGGACGCCGCGCCCGAGAGCGAGGGCGTGGCCACCGGCCTCACGGCTGAGCAGGAGGACGTGCTCGAGGCACTGCGGGATGTGGTCGACCCGGAACTCGGGATCAACGTGGTCGACCTCGGCCTGGTCTACGGCGTCGAGGTCGACGCGGACCGGGTGGCGACCATCGACATGACGCTGACCAGCGCGGCATGCCCGCTCACCGACGTGATCGAGGACCAGGCGACCGAAGCGCTCGACGGCGTCGTGGCGGACTTCCGCATCAACTGGGTGTGGATGCCGCCGTGGGGCCCGGAGAACATCACCGAGGACGGGCGCGAGCAGCTGCGCGCTCTCGGCTTCAACATCTAGGCCCGGGTCTCGGCGGCTCCGCGTCGTCCGTCATGAAGAATCCTGCCGCAGGCGGCGGTCGCTGGGTGGACGTTCCGCCCGACCGCCTGGTGCCGTGGATCCTCGCGTTCACCGGCCGTCACGGCGGCACCGGGTCGGCTCCACCCGTCTCCCGCGACGAGGGCGGCGCGGCGGTCACGTTCACCGCCGCGGACGGCGCGACCGCGGAGTGCCATCCGCCGTTCCCGCCGCTGCCGCCCGCGAGGGACGAGTCCGATCCGGCCGCGGCGGCCGCGGTGATGGCTGCGCACGCCCTCGCGGACCGCACGGTCGGCGTCCTGCTGGTCCGGCTGGGCGGTTACGCGATCGGCGTCTTCGCGGGGGCGCCGCCCCGGCTGGTGAGCTCGAAGACGGGCAGCAGGCTGGTGCACGGCCGGAGCGCGGCGGGCGGCCGCTCTCAGCACCGCTTCGCCAGGCGCAGGGAGAACCAGGCCACGGCGGCGCTGCGCGCCGCCGCCGACACCGCGGCCGAGGTGTTCGGCCGCGTCGGCCCGGGCCAGCTGGACGCCGTGGTGCTCGGCGGGGACAAGAGATCCGTGGCCGGCCTGCGCGGCGATCCGCGGCTGGCGCCGTACCTGGACCTAGCCACCGACCGCTTCCTTACCGTCCCCGATCCACGGCTGGCCGTGCTCAAGGACACTCCGCGCGCCTTCCTGGCCATCCGCATCCGCCTGATCGAGCCGGAATCGGATGGCCCGGCCCGCGAAGGGGCAGGTACAATGACAGCCATGCTGCCCACCTCGGACTAGGGATACGCCTCGGGGGAGAGGTGTGCCCATTTTCGGTCCGATATCAGGGAGCAGCTGATCATGATCGTCGCAACCGACATCGAGTTGCGGGCTGGCGCGCGCCTGCTGCTGGCCGACGCGTCGTTCCAGGTCGCCGCCGGGGACCGGATCGGCCTGGTCGGCAGGAACGGCGCCGGGAAGACCACGCTGGCCAAGGTGCTGGCCGGCCAGGCTCAGCCGGCCGCGGGAACGGTCCGCCGGTCAGGCACGGTCGGGTACCTGCCGCAGGATCCGCGTACCGGCGATCTCGACGTGCTCGCCATCGACCGTGTGCTTTCGGCCCGCGGGCTCGACCAGCTCCGGGCCGACCTGCGCGCGGCGGAAGCGCAGATGGGCGACCCTGATTCCGGTGCCGCGGCCGACGCCATCCGCAGGTACGGCAGGCTCGAAGAGCGCCTCGCGGTGCTCGGCGGGTACGCCGCCGAATCGCAGGCCGCCTCGATCACCGCCAGCCTCGGCCTGCCCGACCGGGTGCTGCACCAGCCGCTGCATACTCTGTCCGGCGGCCAGCGGCGCCGGGCCGAGCTGGCCCGGATCTTGTTCGGTGACTCCGAGACGATGCTGCTCGACGAGCCGACCAACCACCTGGACGCCGACTCGGTGGCCTGGCTCCGCGATCACCTGAAGAGCTACCGCGGCGGGCTAGTGGTGATCAGTCACGACGTGACGCTGCTGGCCGACGTGGTCAACAAGGTGTTCTGCCTCGACGCGCAGGAGGCCCGCCTGGACATGTACAACCTGGGCTGGCAGGCCTTCGTCCAGCAGCGCGAGACCGACGAGCGGCGCCGCAGGCGAGAGCGGGTCAACGCCGGCCGGCAGGCCACCGCCCTGATGACACAGGCGGACAAGATGCGGGCCAAGGCGACGAAGGCGAGGGCGGCCCAGAACATGCAGCGCCGGGCCGAGCGTTTGCTGGCCGGAGTCGAAGCCGAGCGCACCGCGGACCGGGTGGCCAGGCTCCGCTTCCCGGTTCCCGCGCCATGCGGCCGTACCCCGCTGGCCGCCACCGGCCTGTCCAAGTGGTACGGGTCGACGGAGGTGTTCTCCGGGGTGGATATCGCCGTCGACCGGGGGAGCCGGGTCGTGGTACTCGGACTCAACGGCGCGGGAAAGACAACCCTGCTCCGGTTGCTCGCCGGGCTGGAAACCCCGGACACAGGAAAAGTCACGCCCGGGCACGGCCTCAGCCTTGGATACTACGCCCAAGAGCATGAGACGCTGGAAACTGACCGAACTGTCCTCGCGCACATGCGCACCGCCGCGCCGGGCCTTACCGAATCGCAGCAGCGCAAGGTTCTCGGGTCATTCCTGTTCTCCGGCGATGACGTGGAAAAGCCGGCGGGCGTGCTTTCCGGCGGCGAGAAGACGCGGCTGGCGCTCGCCCTTCTTGTCGTGTCCGGCGCCAACGTGCTGCTGCTCGACGAGCCGACCAACAACCTCGATCCGGCCAGCCGGGAGGAAGTGCTCGGCGCGCTGAGAAGCTTCCGCGGCGCGATAGTACTTGTGACCCATGATGAAGGCGCGGTCGGAGCGCTTTCGCCGGAGCGCGTTATCGTGCTGCCGGACGGCGTGGAAGACGCATGGAGTGACGATTTCGCCGACCTTGTCGCACTTGCGTAAGCACGTTCATCTGCTTTGTGCAGGCAAGGCCACGATTTTGTTATGCCCGGATAAAGAAAAGTGATCATTTACCGCCATCTGGGTGGCCAATCCGGCGGCCATGCCTGATTATTGCGAAGGGGGATCTGTTACTAACTGGTAACTCGAGCTAACAGGAGGTGCATGTGGCCGAGACCCTCAAGAAAGGCACGCGGGTGACCGGCGTCGATCGAAACAAGCTGGCGACGCAGCTAGGCCGAAGATACGACTCCGGCGAGAGCATCCGCTCACTGGCGGCCTCGACAGGAAGGTCCTACGGCTTCGTCCACCGGATTCTCACCGAGACCGGCGTGACGTTGCGCGGGCGTGGCGGCGCAACCCGCGGCAAAAAGACCAGGGTGAAGCGCTAAGATCACGCTCAGGCGGCGCCGGCCCGGATCCATGGACCCCGGGTGGAAGCTGTAAGGCTCCATACCGGTCCATGCCGCCGGGACCCCGCCCGGATGGCCGCCCGGAAATCCGCTTTGGGAGTTCGCTGCTAGCTGATAGCTTTCCTGCCCGGCACGGGAACGAATTGCCACCCTCGGGAGGTTTCCCTGGTCATGTACGGGCGGGCGCACTTCGGCATGATGGGGTCCCTCAGGCAGGACCCCTCGGTCACGCATCAGAAGCTGAAGCCGGGTACCGTGCGCCGGATCATCGGCTACGCCAAACCGTACAAGCTGTGGCTGGCCCTGTTCCTGGTCGCCACCATCCTCGACTCGCTCATCACCGTGGTCAACCCGGTACTGCTCGGCAAGATCATCGACGAGGGCATCCTGCCCCGCGAAGATGCGGTCGTGATCTGGCTTGCCGCAGCGGTCGCAGCGGTCGCGCTGTTCGACGCGTTCCTCGGGTTCACCATCCGCTGGTTCTCCGCGCGGATCGGCGAAGGACTCATCTACGACCTGCGCACCCAGGTGTTCAGCCACGTCCAGGAGCAGCCCATCGCGTTCTTCACCCGGGCGCAGACCGGATCTCTGGTATCCCGCCTGAACAGCGACGTGATCGGCGCGCAGCAGGCCATCACCTCGACGATGTCCTCGGTGGTCTCCAACATCCTCACCACCGGCGCGATCCTGGTCACGATGTTCTACATATCCTGGCAGATCAGCCTCGTCGCGCTGGTGCTGATCCCCCTGTTCATACTCCCGGCCAAGAGGGTCGGCCGCAGGCTGCAGCGGCTGACTCGCGAATCGATGCAGCTCGATGCCGCCATGGGCTCGACGATGACCGAGCGTTTCAACGTGGCAGGCGCGATGCTCGTCAAGCTTTTCGGCCGCCCCCGTGAGGAGTCAGCGGTATTCGCGGAGCGAGCCGGGCGGGTCCGCGACATCGGCGTCAGCCAAGCCATGTACGGCCAGGTGTTCTTCATCTCGCTGACCCTGCTGGCCGCGCTCGCCACCGCAGTGGTGTACGGGCTCGGCGGCACCCTGGTCATCCACGGCGTGCTGCAGCTCGGCCTCCTGGTGACCCTGTCCCAGCTGCTGACCAGGCTCTACGGCCCGATTACGGGGCTGTCCAACGTGCAGATCAACGTGATGACCGCGCTGGTCAGCTTCGACCGGGTCTTCGAGGTCCTCGACCTGAAGCCGCTGATCACCGAGCGTCCCGACGCGGTGGTCCTGCCCGCCCGGGTGCCCGGCCCAGGCGGCGCCAGTGTCGCGCCCGAGATCGAGTTCGACGACGTGTCGTTCCGCTACCCGACCGCGGCCGAGGTTTCACTCGCCTCGCTGGAGTCGATCGCGCTGCCCGCCCCCGAGCGCCCGGCTTCCGCGTCGGGCGTTCTGCACCAGGTGAGCTTCCGCGCGCCGTCCGGGCAGCTGACCGCCCTGGTCGGGCCTTCGGGCGCGGGCAAGACCACCATCACCGCCCTGGCGGCGCGGCTGTATGACCCGAACGACGGCACGGTCCGGATCGGCGGCTACGACATCACGGACGTCACGCTCGAGTCGCTGCACGACGTGGTGGGTGTGGTGACCCAGGACGCGCACCTGTTCCACGACACGATCCGGGCCAACCTCACCTACGCGCGGCCGTCCGCGACCGAACTCGAGCTCATCGAGGCGTGCGAGGCGGCCCAGATCTGGGACCTGATCGAGGTCTTGCCCGACGGCCTGGACACCGTGGTCGGCGACCGGGGCTACCGGCTGTCCGGCGGTGAGAAGCAGCGCGTCGCCCTGGCCCGGCTGCTGCTGAAGGCGCCGTCCGTGGTGGTGCTCGACGAGGCCACCGCCCACCTGGACTCTGAGTCGGAGGTCGCCGTGCAGCGAGCGCTGAAGACGGCGCTCGCGAGCCGGACGTCACTGGTGATCGCGCACCGGCTGTCCACGATCAGGGAGGCGGACCAGATCCTGGTGGTCGACGAAGGCCGGATCGTCGAGAGCGGCACGCACGCCGAACTCCTCGCCGCAGGCGGCCTGTACGCCGATCTGTATAACACCCAGTTCGCCGGCCAGGCAGCTTGATACGCCGGCTGGTGTACGCCGCGAGAGCTGACGAGGTGAATGTGACGAGCCGACGGCATTGTCGCCCGCCAGTCTGGCCTCTGCACGGGTGTCCCCGGCCGGTACCGTACTAGGTGTCCGATACTCATAGGCTGGCATCATGCGGCTACTACCCGACGTAGTCGGCGGCGCGCCCCGGGGACTTCGGCGCCGCTCCGGTCGGCTGCTCGCCGCCGGGGCGGCGGTCGCCGCGGTGACCGCTCTGGCGGGCTGCGCCCAGTTCGATGCCGCGCTCGGCCAGCGGCAGGCCATCGTCGCCTTTCAAGACGGCGCATCCCTTTCGCAACGGCTCCTCGTTCGCACGACCTGCGCCAAGACGCCCAACGTGACCGCGCAGCCGCTGCCGGCCAACCTCAAGTCGCCCTACGCGCTTGAGCAGGTGGTCTACCAGATCGACAAAGCGAGCGACGCGGACGTGGCGCTGCTGGAAGAGTGCCTGGCCAAGTTCCCGTCGGTGGCCGGCGTCACCCTGCAAGACTCAAGCGACGAGGGCAACTGACGTCAGCCGGCGCGTACTGAGGGCGTAGCGGCCCGGCGTGCTGGCGGCGTGTCCGGCCCGGCGTGCTGGCGGCGTGACCGGCTCCGTGCTGGCGGCGTGACCGGACTGGAACGCGCTTGCTGTCTTGCGACCTGCGCACTGCGTGCTGATTTCCTATTTTGCCGGCTTTATGTATAGTAAACCGGAGCTCGTTTCCCATATAAACGGTAGATATTAACAACTTAGGGGTTTGAGATGCGACGTGTTACGGTCGCCGCGATGGTCGGTGCCGCTTTGCTGCTGGCCGGCTGCTCCTCCTCCTCCTCCTCCTCGAGTTCGGCGGGTTCGAGCAGCAGCACCGCGGCGCCCAGCGGATCGCCGGTGACGGTCTCACTGGGCTTCCTCACGAACATCACGCACGCCTCCGCCCTGATCGGGCTGAAGGAAGGCTTCTTCACCAAGGCCCTCGGCTCCGCCGGGACGTTGCACGCGACCGCCTTCAGCACCGGGACCGAGGAGACCACAGCCCTGCTGGCCGGCCAGCTCGACGCCGCCTACGTCGGCCCCAACCCGGCCATCAACACCTGGCAGAAGTCCGGCGGGACCGGCATCAAGATCGTCTCCGGCGCCGCGACCGGAGGCGCTTCGGTGGTCGTCGCCAAGGGGATCACCTCGGCCGCTCAGCTCAAGGGCAAGACGCTGGCCACTCCGTCGCTCGGCAATACCCAGGATGTGGCGCTGCGTTACTGGCTGAAGCAGAACGGGATCACGACCACCGCGACCGGCGGCGGCGACGCCTTCATCAAGCCGACGACGCCCAACTCGGACGCCGTCCTCGAGTTCAAGTCGGGGCAGATCGCCGGCGGCTCCGAGCCCGCGCCCTACGACGTCGAGATGGTCAAGGACGGCGGCACCGTGCTGCTCAGCGAGCCCGGCGTCACCACGCTGCTGGTCGTGACCCAGAGCTTCCTCTCAGCCCACCCGGCGATCGTCGCGGACCTGGTCAAGGCGCAGGTCCAGGCCAACGACTTCATCAAGTCCAACCCCGCCGCGGCACAGGCGGACGCCAACGCGGAGCTCGCCTCCTACACCGGCAAGGCGCTCAAGGCAAGCGTGGTCGCGGCCTCGTTCAAGGAGATCACCTTCACCGACAACCCCGACGCGGCCTCGCTGACCAGCGACGCCGCCCAGGCCACCTCGCTCGGCCTGCTCAAGCCGGTCAACCTGAACGGCATCTTCGATCTGGGGCCGCTCAACCAGGCGCTCGCTGCGGCCGGCGAATCGCCGGTCAGCTCCTAGGCAGGAGGGTCGATGGCCAGGCAGGTCAATTCCATGACCGTCGCCGGCCAGCGGCCGGCCGTCGGGGGATCCGTCCGGCTCACGGGCGTGTCCAAGGTGTTCGGGCGGGGCAGCTCGGCCGTCCGGGCGCTCGACCAGATCTCGCTCGAGGTCCCGCCCGGGGAGTTCACCTGCCTGATCGGCGCGTCGGGCTGCGGCAAGTCCACGCTCTTGTCCCTGGTCGCCGGGCTGGACGAGCCCACTGCCGGGCAGGTGTCGGTATCCGGGCAGGTGGCGATCATGTTCCAGGAGCCCGCGCTGTTTCCCTGGCTTACCGCTTCGGGCAACGTGGAACTGGCTCTGCGCGCCCGCGGCGTGGGCAAGGCGGAGCGCCGGCAGCGGGCCGCTGAGCTTCTGGACACGGTGAACCTGCGCGGGTTCGGCGGAAAGCGGCCGCACGAGCTGTCCGGCGGCATGCGGCAGCGGGTGGCGCTCGCCCGCGCGCTCGCCCAGGACGCCGACGTCCTGCTGATGGACGAGCCGTTCGGCGCCCTCGACGCGATGACCAGGGACCTGCTGCACGATGAGCTCGACCGCGTCTGCGCCGGCCGGCAGCTGACCATCATGTTCGTGACCCACAACGTGCGGGAGGCGGTCCGGCTCGGTGACCGGGTGGTGGTGCTGAGCAGCCGCCCCGGCCGGGTCGTCGACGAATTCGCCGTTCCCATCGAGCACCCCCGGCGGATCGACTCCGCGCCGGTCGCCGAGCTGGCCGGGCGGATCACCGACCGGCTTCGTGAGGAGATGAGCCGCGATGCCGGCCGGTGACGAGCAGGGGTACCCGCCGGCCAGCGCGGAAAGGTCGGCGTCGGTACCGGCCTACGCGGAGAGGCTGGCCTGGCTCGAGGCCGTTGACACGGAGCCGTCACCGGATCAGCGCGGGCGGCGCCTCGCCGCCCGCGCCTGGGCGGCGCTATGGCCCAAGGCCCTGGCCATCGTCATCGTTCTGGCCGTATGGCAGCTGATCCACGCCAGCGGCTGGAAGAAGGACATCTTCCCCGGGCCCGGCGCGACGCTGGCCAATCTCTGGGATCAGCTGCGGACGGCCCTGCTGTGGCACGCCATCGCGACCACGGCCGAGCGCGCGGTCATCGGATTCGGGCTGGCGGTGGTGATCGGCGCGGTCATCGGCGCGCTGGTATCCAGGATCGCGCCGCTGCGGGCGGCGGTCGGCTCGCTGATCACCGGGCTGCAGACCATGCCGTCGATCGCCTGGTTCCCGTTCGCGATCATCTTGTTCGGCATCACCACCACCGCGATCTTGTTCGTCATCGTCCTGGGCGCTGCTCCGTCGATCGCCAACGGGCTGATCGCGGGAGTGGACTACACCCCGCCGCTGCTGCTGCGGGCGGGCAAGATGATGGGGCTGCGCAGGCTCTCGCTGTACCGGTACCTGATCCTGCCCGCCTCGCTGCCCGCGTTCGTGGCCGGGCTGCGGCAAGGCTGGGCGTTCGCCTGGCGCAGCCTGATGGCCGGTGAGCTGCTGGTGATCATCGCGAACCAGCCGTCCTTGGGCGTGCTGCTGTCGACCTACCAGGATCAGGCCGACATGGAGAGCGCCACCGCGATCATCATCGTGATCCTGATCCTGGGCATCGTGGTGCACACGCTGTTCAGCCTGGCCGACCGGGCCATCCGGCGCCGCTGGGGCCTCACCGGCAGCATCTGAGCCCCGCCGCGCCAGTCCCGGGGGCGTGCCAGCGTTATCGCCAGGAGATCGCCAGTTCGTTCAGGAGAGATTTCAGAGCCTGGGCGGCGCGGTGAAATCCTTCCGGCCCGCTGAAGCCCCCGTAACGTCCTGCCCGGGCCAGGTGCGGCTCCAGCGACATGAAGCCGGCGAAGCCCGAGTCCCGCAGCGCGCGCAACGTCTCGCGCAGCTGCCCGTCGCCCTGACCCGCGGGCACGACCTCGCCGGTCGCCGCCAGCGCGTCTTTGACCTGCAGGTAGACGAGGTACGGCCGGAGCAGGCCGTATGCGTCGGAGAAGGGCCTGACACCGCACTGGACGAAGTTCGCCGGGTCGAACGTGGCCCGCAACGCGGGCGAGCCGACGGCGGTGATCAGGTCGGCGCACCGGTCCGGGGTGTCGCCGTAGATCTCCTTTTCGTTCTCGTGCGCGAGGGTCAGGCCGCGGTCCTCGGCGATCCTGGTCAGCGCGCCCATCCGGTCGATCACCTGGCGCCGGTACCGTTCGGGCGGCTCGCTCGCGGGGATGAAGAAAGAGAAGACGCGCACGATGGTGGTGCCCAGCTCGCAGGCCGCCTCCGCGACGCGGCGCATGCGTTCCAGCTCGGGCTGCAGCGGCGCGCCGACCTCGATCTTGCCGACGGGCGAGCCGATGGCGGACACCCGCACCCCGGCGCCGTCTACGGCCGCGCGGATCGCGGCGAGCTGCTCCGCGGTGAAGTCGGCGACGTTCACCGACCACGCGCTGCGCAGCTCCAGGTGGGAGATGGACTCGGCCGCCAGCGTCACGAGCTGCACCCGCGGATCGGGTGAGATCTCGTCTGCGAACCCGCTGAGGATGACGCTCATCGGCTGAGGGTCACCGGACGACCGGTGCGGGAAGACTCGTACACGGCGCAGACGATCTCCAGTGCCTCGCGGCCGCTCTCGCCGGTGACCGCGGGCTCGCGTCCGGAATCGGCCGCGGCGAGCAGGTCGGCGATCTGCGCGGCGTGGCTGGCGACGTCGAGGGCCGCAGGGTCGGACCCCGCGGCCGCGGCCGGGCGGTCGCCGGGGGCCTGCGGCGCTGCCGGAATCCCGGTGTCGGAGTCGGCACCGAACGCGCGGCGGACGACCCGGCCATCCTCGATCGTTACCGTGCCCTCGGTCCCGGTGATCTCCAGGCGCTGCGGGAAGCCGGGGAACGCGGCGGTGCTCGACAAGATCGTGCCGACCGCGCCCGAGCCGAACCTCACGATCGCGAGCGAGGTGTCCTCGGCCTCGATCTGATGCGTCTGGGTGGAGCATACGGCCGCGACCTCGGCGGGCGGGCCCATGCACCAGCGGAGCAGGTCAACGTAGTGGATGCCCTGGTTCAGCAGCGAGCCGCCGTCCATCGCGTGCGTGCCGCGCCAGGCCGCGCTGTCGTAGTAGGCCTGGGTGCGGTACCACTTCGTGCTGGCCTCGCCGAGCACCAGCCTGCCCAGCGCGTCCTCGTCGAGCAGGCGTTTCAGCTCGACCAGGCCCGGATCGAAACGGTGCTGGGATATCACGGTCATCGCCACCCCGGCCGTCCGCGCCGCCTCGATCAGCCGGTCCGCGGCGTCCAGGCTGACGTCGATGGGTTTCTCGACGACCAGGTGCTTTCCCGCCCGGGCCGCGCGGGCGCCGACCTCCGCGTGCAGGCCGCTCGGCACGCACACGCAGACCACCTCGACGTCGCGGCGGGCGAGCAGCGCGCCGAGATCGGGCTCGGCCGCGCAGCCGTTCGCGGCCGCGAAGGCCGCGGCGGTCCCGGTGGCCACGTCGGTGACCGCTACCAGGCGGGCGTCCGGCAGCAGGGCGATAGCCTCAGCGTGCCACGCCGCGATCACCCCGGTGCCGACGATCCCGAAGCCGCGGGTCACGGGGTCACCTCCGTCCACTCGGTAATCAGCGCCAGATGCTGAGGCAGCGCCACCTCAGGTTCTTCGATCTCGGGGTGCCAGCGTTTCTCCCACTCCACGGAGATCCAGCGCCGGTAGCCGCCGGCCGCGAGCAGCCCGAGCATCTGCCTGACCGGCACCTCGCCCTCGCCCAGGAGCACGAGCTGCCAGTCATCGCCCGGCGCGCCGTGGCGCACGTGGTTCCGGCGGGCATCTTTGACCTGCGCGAGCAGGATACGCCCGGCGAGATTCTCGTAGACCTCGGCCGGCCGCTCGCCGACCCGGTGCGGGTGGTGGCTGTCCCATACCGCGCCGACCCAGTCCGGGTCGGCCATAGCCAGCAGCCCGGCCACGGTCGAGGAGGCAGAAAAGTCGTCGTGGGTCTCGACGCCGATCGCGACGCCGAGCTTGCTGGCGAGCGGCACGCTCGATTCCAGGACCCGCGCCGCGGACCGGAGCCGCTCCTGCCGGGCCGGGCCGCCGGGAGCGAGCGCGCCACCGAACACGCGCACCAGCGGTGATCCCCACTCGCTGGCGAGCATGAGGAACTGGCGCAGCTGCGGACCCGGGTCGTCATCGGTCAGCCGGATGGAGCTGTCTACCGCCACGACCGGCAGCCCGGCCGCCGCGACCGTCCGCCTCACCCGGGCGCGGTCCGCGGCGGTCATCCACGGGTCGATGAGCTCGCCGTCGATGAGCCTGAGCTCGACCCCGGCGTAACCCCAGCGGCGGCCGAGCGAGACGGCGGACGCCAGGGTGGCGCCGGGGAACGCCAGCGTGCTGAACGCGATACGCACCGGTGAGCCCAGGGACCCAGTGATTCGGTTATTCGCCATAGTCCCGTATATCCCATGGACGTTCATGGGTCACATGAACAGATGGTGCGCTTCGTGGCTGCTTAGTGCTGGCTGGATTAATGTGGTGGTGGGGTGAGGCCCGTTCCTGGCCGGGAGATTCGG
>JASHVM010000445.1:0-4346 GCA_030044595.1 Streptosporangiaceae bacterium | reverse complement strand
ACGCGAGTGCCTCCGCGAGAGCCTGGACCTGGCCCACGCCCTGGGCGGCCTGGCCCTGGCCGGCCGGGCCCGGCAGGAACTCGTCGCAGCCGGTGGCCGGCCCCGCCGCGACGCCATCTCCGGGCCCGATGCGCTGACGCCCAGCGAACTGCGCGTCGCGCAGCTGGCCGCGGCCGGACAGACCAACCGGCAGATCGCCCAGGCCCTGTTCGTCACCCAGCGAACCGTGGAAACCCACCTGACCAGCACCTACGGCAAACTCAGCATCGGCTCCCGGTCCGAGCTGCCGGCCGCGCTGGCCGGTACCCCCCCGCCGTTCGGCCGCTAGCCGCATCACGCCCATCCGGCAGGCGGCCGCACAGGCCAGGCGACCGGCCCGGGACCGCACGTGGCCCGCCCCGTCACGCCGCATGCGGAGCGTTCGGGCGGCCCGGCGGCCAGAGCCTGCCGCCCGGCTTCGGCCATGGCCGGGCACTATGACCGCCGCAGCAGCAAGGACCCGCCACCATGCCCGTCACGGCCCTCTTCTGCGACGGCGCCGCCGCCCCGCGGTGACGTCAGCACCTGCAGAACCGCGAACATCTCCGACCAGCCGCAGAACGCATGCGCGCTGCCGTCGCCATCCCACACCAGCCCGCTCACCGGCTCGCCGCCCAGATTGAGCTGGGTAAGCTGTTTGCGCTCGCGCGGGCCGGACGGCTGCCGGACTCCGGTGTCATAGTGGCTCAGCTGCCCGATCGGTACGTTCAGAGGGCTGGATGGTATATGTCCTCCCAGGAGAGGAACCTCGGAACGTAGCGCGGTCCGCTGACACCCGCAGGACGCGCAGCTGACTCTCGGCGCGTTGCGTTGCTTATCTTAGCCGCCCGGCGGCCGAACGGGATCGGGCCTTGGCAGCCTTGCGAATAACGTTCGCGCAGGTCAGGTAGTTGGCGTTGGATGCGAGTGTCTAAGGCTTCTGGCGTCGGGCAGTGTGCCTTGGCCGGGTTCTGGTGCGCCAGCGCGGTACTCGCTGTCGAGGTCGCATAGGTGCCGCAATGCGGGGACGGCCGCTATCAGGGCCTCGGCCTCGGCGGGCGGGAGCTTGTCGATCAGCCTGGCGAATGCCTGCGCCCCGGCCTGGCGGAGGGAGTACTGGTAATCTGCGCCTGCGCCGGTCAGCGCCACGAGTACTGCCCTCCGGTCCCGCGGATCGGGGCGCCGCTCGATCAGGCCTGACTTTTCCAGGGTTGTCACCAGGGCGGTCATCGTCGGCTGGGTAACCCCTTCGATAAGCGCCAGGTCGGTCATGCGCCGCGGCCCGGTCCGCTCGATGGTGGCCAGCGTTGACACTGACGTCAGGCTGATCTCCCTGGGCTGATGCCGCACGGCGGCCGCCATCAGCCGGTACAGCGCGTCGGCGGCGTCTTGCGTCCTGCCCGGGTTCATGCCCGTAAAGCATAGCCTTGCCTATATAGGCAACGCTATGGAACATCGCCGGGACAGGCCGTTCAGGCGTCCGCCGCCCGGTGGTCTGGTGGCGGCCCGGGTGTTGCTTCCTGCGGCCGGGCCGGCACTGCTGCTGCCACTCTGGCCTCGGCCGAGGCGCGGGCAGTGATTCTGACGTTGACGTCAAAGTCATAGTCGTGGTTCGCTGGAGGCCAGGGCACCGTAGCGACGAGGGGAGATAAGGGGAGCAGCATGGCGGTCGGTGATCAGGCGCCGGTGGCGCCCTCGGGTGTGGATGGCCGGGGGGGTCATTACAAGTGGATCGCCTTGTCGAATACCACGCTGGGTATCTTGATGGTGACGATCAACCAGTCGATCCTGCTGATCTCGCTCCCCGCGTTGTTCCGCGGCATCGACCTTAACCCCCTGGTGCCGTCTAACACCTCGTACTTCCTGTGGATCTTCCTCGGGTTCATGCTGGTGACCTCGGTGCTGGTGGTCAGCCTGGGGCGCGTCGGCGACATCTACGGGCGGGTGCGCATGTACAACCTGGGCTTCGCGGTGTTCACGTTCTTCGCGATCTTGCTGTCGGTGACCTGGCTCACCGGCCCGGCCGGGGCCTTGTGGATCATCATCATGCGGATCGGCCAGGGCGTCGGCGGGGCGTTCTTGTTCGCCAACTCGACCGCGATCTTGACCGACGCCTTCCCCGAGGACGAGCGGGGCAAGGCGCTGGGCATCAACGGCATCGCCGCGGTGAGCGGCTCGTTCCTCGGGCTTATCCTGGGCGGCGTGCTCGCCCCGGTGGAGTGGCGGCTGGTGTTCCTGGTCTCGGTCCCGTTCGGGCTGTTCGGCACGATCTGGGCCTACCTCATGCTCCGCGACAACGGGGTCCGCGTCCCGGCCAAGATCGACTGGTTCGGCAACACCTTGTTCGCGCTCGGGCTGGTCTCGCTGCTCACCGGGATCGTGTACTCCCTGCTCCCGTACGGCGGGCACCCCACCGGCTGGACCAATCCCCGGGTGCTGGCCGCCATCATCGGCGGGGTCGTGCTCCTGGTGGTGTTCGCCTGGGTGGAGACCAAGGTGGCGCAGCCGATGTTCCGGCTGAGCCTGTTCAAGGTCCGGGCGTTCACGGCCGGCAACATCGCCGGGATGCTCGGCGCGATGGGCCGGGGCGGGCTGCAGCTCATGCTGATCATCTGGCTGCAGGGCATCTGGCTGCCGTTGCACGGCAAGAGCTTCGCCGAGACCCCGCTGTGGGCAGGCATCGCCATGATCCCGCTGACCATCGGATTCCTGCTCACCGGGCCGGTGGCGGGCTGGCTGTCGGACCGCTGGGGAGCCCGGGTGCTCGCCACCGGCGGCTTGGTCATTTCCATGATCACGTTCTTGCTGTTCGACCTGTTGCCGATCAACTTCAACTACGTGGACTTCGCGGTGCTGATCTTCTTGTTCGCGGTGGGCATGGGGTTGTTCTTCGCTCCTAACCAGGCCGCGGTCATGAACAGCCTGCCGCCCGATCAGCGGGGCGCGGGCGCGGGGATGCTGAACACGTTCCAGAACTCGGCCACCGTGCTGTCCATGGGCCTGTTCTTCACGATCGTCACGCTGGGACTGGCCGCGCGGCTGCCGTCGCACCTGTTCCGCGGGCTGGTCGCGGCGGGCGTCAACCCCAGTGCCTCGCACCTGGTGGCCAGCGAGCCGCCGATCGGCAGCCTGTTCTCGGCGTTCCTCGGCTACAACCCGATCAAGGAACTGCTAGGCCCGACCGGGGCGCTGCAGCAGCTGCCCGCGCACCAGGCCGCGTACATCACCAGCCGCTCGTTCTTCCCGAACCTGATCGCGGAGCCGTTCGCCGGCGGCATGCACCTGGCCTTCACCTTCGCCGCATTCGTGACGTTCATCGCCGCCGTCGCCTCCGCGCTGCGCGGCAAGCGCTACTTCTACACCCCGCAGCCGGCTGCGGGCGAGCCGACCGCTGTGGCCGAGCTGGCCAAGAGCGCGGCCGCCGCCCCCGCCAGGCCCCGGCGTGGCGGTCGTCTGGCCGCATCGGCCAGCCCAGGCGGCGAGGAGCGTGACGAATCTCGTGGAGGCGGCTGAACCCGATGAACCCGACGCCCCGGACCGCTACGGCCGACCGGCCGCCCGGCGGGCACGAGGAACTGCTCGGCATCGGCGCCGCAGCGGCCGCGGCCGGGGTGTCCGAACGGGCGCTGCGCTACTACCAGCAGCTGGGCCTGCTCGTTCCCTCCTGCACCACGCCCGGCGGGCTGCGCCGCTACTCGGCCGAGAACCTGGCCCGGGTGGCGCGCATCCGCGAGCTGCAGACCCTGCTCGGCCTCAACCTTGATGAGATCGCGATCGTGCTGCGCAACGAGGACCGCGTGGCGCAGATCCGCCGGGCCTACCAGGACGAGCGCACCAGCACCGACGAGCGCCTGCGGCTGACCCGCGAGGGGGTCGCCCTGCTGGAAAGCCTGCGCGAGACCGTCGAGGCCAAGCGGGCCGCGCTGGAGGGCTTCCTCGCCGACCTGGAGGCCCGCATCGAGCGCGCCCGGGACCTGCTGGCCGGCCCCGGCAACTCGCCACAGTAGGACGCTGGCAAGCAGCAGCCTGAGCGACGCGGATCGCCGTCGCCGGCCAGGCGGAACCGGCGACCCGCCATACTCCAGTTCCACCAGAGGCCTCGGCCCGCACAAGAGATAGGGAAGATCAACATGGCATCAGTGCCAACTCGGCAGGAAGGTGAGCGCAGCAATGAGTGAGGAGCAGGTTTTGATCCGCACCCGCGACGGGGAGTGCCCGGCGCGGGTGTTCACCCCCGAACGGGGCGGGGCCTACCCGGCGGCGATCTTCTACATGGACGGGCTCGGCATCCGGCCCACCCTGTTCGACATGGGCCGGCGTCTGGCCGG
>JASHVM010000444.1:0-12881 GCA_030044595.1 Streptosporangiaceae bacterium | reverse complement strand
GGCGAGGCCAAGCGAGGCAAGAGCACGCTGGTCAATGCTCTGCTGGACCGCGCGGTGCTGCCCTCCGGGGTGACCCCGCTGACCGCGGTCACGACCACGGTCCGCTACGGCGACGACCCCAGGGTCGAGGTACGGTTCCTGGACGGGCATGACGAGAAGCACCCGCTGGCCGCGCTGGACGACCTGGTCACCGAGCGCGGGAACCCGCGTAACCGGCGGCAGATCGCGGGCGTGACCGTGTACGTGGACGCCCCGGTGCTGGCCGGCGGGGTAGAGCTCGTGGACACGCCGGGCACCGGGTCGGTGTTCGAATGGGACACCGAGGCCGCCCACGAGGCGCTGCAGTCCATGGACGCGGCGGTGTTCGTGCTGACCGCCGACCCGCCGGTGTCGGCGAGCGAGCGGGACCTGCTGGGCCAGGTGGCCGAGTTGTCGGTGACGACGTTCACTGTGCTGAACAAGGCCGATCGCCTGGATGAGCCGGGCCGGGCGGAGGCGATGGAGTTCACCCGGCAGGTGCTCGGTGAGGCCGGCCACGCCGGACAGGTTTATCCGATGTCGGCGCGGGCCGCTCTCGATGGCGGCGATGCCGGCTTCGCCGCGTTCAGGGCTGATTTCACCGCGTACCTGGCGTCGCGGCGCAAGGCGGACCTGCGCGCGTCGGCGGTCGCGCAGGCCAGCCGGATCGCTGGTTCCCTGCTGGATGAGGTGAGGCTGACCCGCCGGGCGGCCGAGATGCGCGCGGGCGACGCGGCGGCGCGGGTGGAGCAGTTCGGCGCCCGGCTGGCCGAGGTGGACGTGCGCAGCCGGGACGCCATCGCGATCGCCAATGCCGAGTCGGCTCGGCTGCTGTTCGCCCTCAACGACGCGGCAGAGACGGATGCGCCTCGGCTCGGGCGCGAGATCACCGGGCAGCTCGACGCGCTGCTCGACGGCGACCTGCAGGCCGCCGCGCCCGGTGAGATCGAGCGGCGGGGCCGCGAGCGGCTGGTCACGCTCGCCGTGGCGGCCGCCGACGCCTGGCGCCGACAGCGGCAGGAGATCATCGAGGAACGCCTGGCCCACGTGGACGCCCGGCTCGCCGGGGACCTTAAGACCGAGCTTGACGTCTTGCGCGACTCCGCGGCCGAATTGCTCGGCCTTGACCTCGCGGTACCCGAGCCGGGCGGCCGGCTGACCGAGAACCGGCGGTTTTTCTACGTCACCGGCGAGGACGTCGGGCAGACGGAGCTGCTGGCGGGTGCGGTCCGCCGCTGGCTGCCTGGCGAGCTCGGCAGGCGCACGGCCAAGGAGCACCTGCGCCGTGAGGCTCCCAGCATGGTCGACAGCCAGATCGGCCGGGCCCGGGGGGACCTGCAGTACCGGCTCGCGGAGGCGACCCGGGCGCTGGTCCGCGTGATCGAGCGGCGTTACTCCGACGCCACCGAGCGGATGCAGGCGGCGCTGCGGACGGCGGCGGGCCTGCGCGAGGCGTCGGCGGCCGAGGCCGAGCGTAAGCAACAGGAGCTAGCCGGGCGGGAATCGGCGCTGCGGCGTGTACTTGGCTTGCTGGATCTGTGATGCGGCCGGCCAGGGCTCAGGGCATGCCGTAGCGGAGGTCGGGTTCGGAGGCCGCGATCTCCAGCAGCCGGTTGTATTTGGCGGTGCGCTCGCCGCGCGCCGGGGCGCCGGACTTCAGGTGACCGCTGCCGGTGCCGACGGTCAAGTCGGCGATGAAGGAGTCCTCGGTCTCCCCGGAGCGGTGCGAGACGAACTGCCGGTAGCCGGCTTCGCGGCAGATCGCCATGGCCTGCAGGGTTTCGGTGACGGTGCCGATCTGGTTGAGCTTGATCAGCGAGGCGTTGCCGATACCGCGCTCGATCGCCCAGCTGATGATCGCCGGGTTGGTGCAGAAGATGTCGTCGCCGACCAACTCGGTGGTGCCGCCCAGGCGCTCGGTCAGCGCGATCCAGCCGTCATTGTCGTCCTCGCCGAGCCCGTCCTCGATCAGGTGCACGGGGAACTGCTCGGTGATCAGCGCGTAACGGCTGATCATGTCGCTGCTGTCCAGCAGCTTCCCGGCCACCTTGTACCGCCCGTCCGGCTGGCGGAACTCCGAGGCCGCCGGGTCCAAGGCGATCGACACCCCGTCCATGCCGGCCTTGTAGCCGGCGTCGCCGATGGCCTGCACCAGCAGGCCGAGCACCTCTTCGGGCTCGGCGATCTCGGGGGCGAAGCCGCCCTCGTCGCCCAGCCCCGTGGAGAGCTTGCGGCCGGATAGCTCACGGCGCAGCGCCGAGTAGACCTCCGCGCCCGCGCGGACCGCCTCGGCCATCGACGGTGCCCCGACCGGTGCGACCATGAACTCCTGGAAGTCCAGCGGGTTGGGCGCGTGCACCCCGCCGTTGAGCACGTTGAAGTGGGGCACCGGCATGGAGGGCGTGACACCCTGCGGCACCAGCCACTGCCACAGCGGCACCGCGGCCGAGGCGGCCAGCGCCCGGGCCAGGGCCATGGAGACTCCCACCGTGGCGTTGGCGCCGAGCCTGCTCTTGTTCGCGGTGCCGTCCAGCGCGATCATCGCCTGGTCCACCTCGCCCAGCGTGGCCCATGACCGGCCGCGGAGGAGGTCGGCGATCTCGGTGTTGACTGCCGCGACCGCCCCCAGCACGCCCTTGCCCTCGTACCGGGCCGGGTCGCCGTCGCGACGCTCCACCGCCTCCCGCGACCCGGTTGAGGCGCCGGAGGGAACTCCAGCGCGGGCCGTCGTGCCGTCGGCCAGCCCTACGGTGACCGCCAGCGTAGGCCGACCGCGTGAGTCCAAGATCTCCAGCGCGGACAGCTCCGTGACATCGAAAACCGGCATCGTACGCTCCTATCTGCCGCAGTCCTTGTCGCTCCATCGTCATTACGTCCGATAGCGCAACGGCAGAGGCTTTGGGCCCCATTTGTCGGTCGGCCATCCTGACGTTCCCACGAGAGGCCATCAGCCACGCTGGCGGTTCTGGAGCCCTCGAGCGCTCCAGCCGGAGCCCCTTCCGGCTCGGGCAGTTTAGCGCGGGATCGCGGCCGCCGTTCGGCCAGGCCGCCTGCTGGATCGGCTGCGCGCCCGTTAGCCTGGAGGGCGTGCTTCGCCTGCTGGATGCTAGTAATGGCTCGTATACCGATGTCAGGCCGGCCCGCCGGGGACTGTTGCGGGTGTGCGCGCACGCGCCGGACACGGCCGATAGCGCGGACATCACCGGGCTGCGCGTGCTGCTGACCGCCGACCTGCTCGCGCGGGCGGCCGAGCTCGGTGACCTGCAGGTCCTCACCGCGCTGTCATTCGCCGGCCAGCCCCCCGGTCAGCTGACGGCTTTCGAGCGCGCCGCCGATGCGCTTGGCGTCCACCCGCCCGCCGTCCGCACGAGTTGTCAGGATGCCGAGGCGTCGCTGGCCGGTCCGATCGACGTGCACCTGGCCGGCCGCGCCGCCACCGTGTGCACCGGGCAGGGCGGGCTTCTCACTCCGGTCGGCGCGGCGCGCCTGCATACCGAGCTCGCCGGACCCGGGCGCGATCCGCTCGCGGTCCGGCTCGCCCTGCAGGCCTACCCGTACCACCAGAGCGCCGACCTCACGCAGGGCGTGCTGGCCGACGCGGATGAAACGCTCGGCCGCTGGCGGCACCTGGTGGCCGAATGGGCGCGATCACCCTCACGACCGATGCCGGCCGGCATCGCGGGAACGGTCCGGGCCGCCTTCGAAGACCTGGACACGGTATCGCTGCTCGCCCTGTTGCGCGGCCTGGTGCCCGACGCCAGCGTGCCAGCGGGCACCAAGTTCGAGACCTTCGTGTTCGCCGACCGCGTCCTGGGCCTGGACCTGCCCAGCAGCATAGGACGGACCGGCTGACGCGCGCCGCGCGGCGCCGTCGTGGCTATCGCCGCCGCGGCGGCAGGTTCTGCTCCACCCACTGACGGAAGCCGGGATGCAGCCGCAGGCTTGTCATCTCGCGCAGCGTGAACCATCCGGTGCTCTCGGTCTCCCTTGAGGTATACGCAGTGAACGGTTCACCGACGTCGGCGTGGACGATGGAGAACTTCCAGCCGCCACCGCAGTCCTGCGTCTCGGTCCCGGTGACCCGGTAGGCCGGGACCGGCCAGATCTCCTCGGTGGCCTCGCGGTGAGCCGCTGCCTCGGCCTCTTCGCCATCGTGGATGGCGCCGCCTGGCATACCCCACGTACCACCTTCATCTACCCACCGGGAACGCTCGGTGAGTAGATACCGCGGCTCCCCGCCGGGCGGGACGTACCGCAGCAGCAGTCCCGCGCCGCCTCGCGCGCCCCAGTGGACATGTCCCAGGTCACAGAAGGTCCACCGGTCTGAGCTGCCGGGACTGGTCATGGGACCTCCAATCGTGCGAGACCTGCCATCAGTGTGCGCCGCCGCAGGCGCCGGCCAGGACGCGGCGTCGTACAATGATTCCGGTGATCTGATCCGCCCGGCGGTGGACCCCGCCGCTCCTGCACGAAAGCGCCCAGCCGTGCAGGATTGCCGGATGGCCGATGGGTCCTGCTTCCCTTGAGAGGAGGTAGGACGCCATGGCTGCATCGGCGTCAAGACCCGCTGAGCAAACCGGACGCTGGTGGCGCCTGTCGTGGCTGCCGTCCGGCGGCTACGGCAACGGGCTCGATGATGAGGGGTGGGTGCCGGTTCTGGAGGTCAGCGAGCAGGTCGTTCCGGCCGTGCTCAGCGTGCTCGGCGAAGCAGCCGTTCCGGCTTACGCGGCACCGGCGCACTCAGGCGCCAGCCGGCTTAAGGACCGAAGCCGGCGGCCGGAGGCATACCAGCTGTGGGTGGGGGCCAGCGCCTACGGCCGGGCCGAGATGACCCTGATGAAAGTGATGCCTTACCTGACGCGAGCGGCCGCGCAGCGCGCGGACAGCGCGTGGCGGTGACGGCTCGTCCGGCTCATCCCGTACGCGGCGCGTCCGGCGGCACGGCAGCGGTCCCGCTGGGCTCCGGGACCCGGCCGCCGGGGCCTGGTTCGCCGTCCAGGCCTGTTCCCGCGGCCGCCGGGGTGAAGCCTTCATCCTCGTCCAGCCAGGCGCCGAGCCGGTAGTAAAGGTCTTCTCCGAAGCTGGTCGGGAGGGGTTCTTTTACCGCGAGCTTATAGTTGCGGCGCCCGTCCGGCCCGCGCTCGGCTCGCAGGAACAGGGTGGAGCGTGCGCGCTGACGGTGGAAACGGTCGGAGAAGTCGAACCGGTGGGTGACGAAGAACACCTTGATCTGTGCGTCCAGCAAGGCGCGGACGACCTGGTAGCCGATCTCGGATCCTTCACGCTCGTTGGTCCCGGCGAAGGACTCGTTGAACAGCACGAGGCAGTGCGGCGCGATCCGGCCGGCGATGACGCTCATCCGCCGCAGCTCGTCATCGAGCCGGCCGCTGGTCATGCCGGCATCTTCCTCCCGGATGAAGTGGGTGAAGATCCCGCGGGCGGCATCAGCCCGGTAAGACTGGGCGGCGACAAACATTCCGCATTGCATCATGACCTGGGCCACGCCGACGCTGCGCAGGAACGTGGATTTCCCTCCCGAGTTGGCGCCGGTGATGATGACCAGCGACCTCCCGTCGGCCTGCACGTCGTTGCCCACCACCGGGTCCGGTGACTGCAGCTCCAAGCAGGCGTCGCGCAGGTCCGTGCACGAGAACGCGAGCGCCGAGGACTGGGCCGGCTCAGGGGTGGTGACGGGTGCCCCTTTGGCGGCGAGCCGGTCGGCGAGGTTGAGGCAGCCCACGTAGAAGGCCAGCTCGCCCCGCAGCATGGTGAAGTAGCTGCCGATGTGGTCGGCGGACTGGGCAGCCGCGTTGGCGACCAGGTTGAGTCCCCGGCTGGTGAGGTCCTCCAGGATCTGGCTTCCGGCCTCGTCGCGAGGCGGCAGGGTGAAGGAGTAGGTGGTGCGCGGCCCGATCCCCAGCCGTTCCGTCCACCGTCGCCGGGCCTGTTCGGGGGCGCGCAGCACGAAGCCGTTGCCGCTGTTGTCGCGGTCGAGTTCGGCGCTGATCAGTACGCCGCCGCGGAAGCGCAGCTGCTTCAGGTGGTAGCTGATCTCCTCGAAGTACTCGTCGTCCAGTTCGTGCTTCAGCGTGGCGAACAGCGTCCGCATCCCGTCGGAGCGGAATTGGTCGGCGTGGTCGTCGGCGATCTTCCTCAGCTGCCCCAGGCGGGCCACGTAGGCCTCGAGATAACTGACCGCGCCGGAGAGGTTTGACGAAGCGTTCTGGTACGAGCCGCCGTAACCCCACAGGTGCCGCTTGTCCGCCAACGCCCCGACCGCGACAGCGTACATCTCCCGGATGACCTCGGGCTGAGCCAGGCAGTCGGCCAGGATCCGCTGGCGGTAGCGGATGGCTTCGGGATCGTCCAGGCTGGTGAGCAGGACCTTCGCGGACACCTCGAAGAGGAGCTTGTCACCGGCGGCCATCGCGTGCAGCAGCGTGGTCAGCTCGAGATCCTGGATCAGGTCCTGGTGGCCGGGAGGCAGTTCGGCCCCGAAGTCGAAGTCCCGGTCCTGGTAGAGAAGGTAGACCTTCATAGCCCGAGTCGCTCCCGCAGCCGATCGTAGGTGACGTCGTATTTCTCGGCGAGGGCCAGCGCGTAAGCCAGGCCGTCGGCTGGTTTCCTGACCACCTTGTAGGTGCGCTCGGCCGGGTTCTCCGGGTTGATCGTGCTCATCATGCTGACGACCTGATCGCCGAGCGAGGCCATCTCATCGACGAACGTGACGTAGACGCACAGGGCGTCCAGTTGCTCGACCTTCGTCAGCAGCTTTGTTCCCAGGAAGCGGGCATCGTGCAAGGTGGTGGAGGCGAAGATCTCGTTCATGATCACGATGCTGTCCGAGGTAGCCGCCCGCAAGATCTCCCCGATCCTGATCAGGTCGTCCTCCAGCTTCCCGGTCATCTTGGTGAGGTCCTCTTCCCGGGCGAAATGGGTGAAGAGGCGGTCGAACAGGAACAGGCGGGCGGCGCTGCCCGGGACCGGGCAGCCGACGCTGGCCAGGTGGTGGAGCTGGCCGAAGGTCCGGGCAAAGGTGGTCTTCCCGCCCTGGTTGGGCCCGGTCACGACGAAGATCCGCTCGGGGCCTGCCAGGCGGAACTCGTTCGTGACCACCGGCTCGCGCTGGAAGGCGAGCTTGTGCGCCAGGGCCAGGTCGAAGGTATCGGCGGCGAGGACTTCCTTGGAGGCGGAGACCTCGGGATAGCAGAAGCGCAGCCCGGCCGCGCGGAGCGGCCTGATGTAATCAAGATAGGCGAGATAGACCTGCAGGTCCTGGTCGGCGTGCCGGATTCCCTCGTCGAGGAACGCGTCGTGCTGGCGGCAGTACTCGTCCAGGGCGGTGAACTCCTCCGGGAAGAGCCTGGCCACCAGCTCGAGGATCTGGGCGGCGACGTGGTTCATCCCTGGCCGCGCCCGGTAATGGATCCGGTAATCCTTGACCGCGCCCTGCTTGAAGCGCTCGAAGGTGTGCAGCACCACGGCGCTGTAGTCAGGTTCATCCTGGTAGCGGCTGACCTCCACCCGGCCGCCCCGGATACGCGTGCAGTAGCGGATCTGCCCGAGGGCGTCCTTCCGGTCCCTGGTATCGCTCGCCAAAGCGCTGAACCTGGCCGACGCCACGTAGGAAGCCAGGTATTCCCGGAAGTCCAGCAAGGCACGGGAGCTGATCTGCGCCGAGGCCAGGTGCGCCGCCAGCGACTGCACCGCGTCGCAGTAGATGGCCGCCGCGTCCAGCAGCCAGCCCTCCCGGTGATAGCGGTACTGCATCTTCGCCAGCTGATGCAGGTGGGTGCGCACCTCCGCCATGTGGTCGGCGAAGCGCTGGACCTCCTCGAACAGGGCAGGGTCGTCGAGGTCACGGAAAACCTCCTGGCGGTAGCGCACCGCGTCGGCATCACGCAGGTGGCCGAACAGAACGTTCGTGATGAGGTCACGCTCCTCGCGATCACCGGCGACCGCCGCCACGATCTGGTCGAGGTTCAGGTCCGGCGCGAAGGAGCGATCCGCGTCCGGTTCGCTGGCGCTCCCGGCGGGCGCCGCCTCCCGGGATAGCAAGCTGGGGAAATGGCGGTCAGCTTCTGATCCCGGAGCGGCCGGCGTGGTCACGTCTCGGCCCTAACACCGGTCATGGCGTTCCCTCCTGTGTTCCGGCCGCTGGGCGGTCAACAGGAGCCATCAGCCACCAGGGCGACTTCGGCGAGCTCCATCGCCGTGATCTGATTCTACGGCCACCCTGAAAGGGGCCCTGCCACCCCGGGCCGCGGGACGTCACGCATCGCGCGGCGGGCATCCGCAGAACACGTCGCCGTCAAGGAACGCGGCTGCGCGTCGCCAGGCGGTCATTTCCGGGCCCCTGGCTTCGTGACGCCGCGCCCAGGTGTTCTTGCCGAACGCCTCGTCCAGTTCGGCGATCAGCCTTTCCGCGCGCTCCGCCGCGTCACGCGCCGGCACATGACCGGCCCGTCGATCGAGTGCTCGCAGGCACAGCAGATGACGGACGCACAGGGGCGCATGGCGGTGCGGACCTGGATGCGAGGCTCGCAGCGACGCGCGCAGATCATCGACGGCCTGCTGCGCCGCGTCCTGGCTGGCCAGGCAGACCGGGCAGGCATCTGCGCCGCCAGCGCGCCGACGAGGCCGTATCCAGCTAGCCGGGTCACCCAGCGTCCGGCGCGGCGACGACGTAGGCCGCCCGCTCACTGCCACGGCGAGGCAGCCGACCTGCCAGGCCAGCAGCGCCAGCACGTCCCGCTGGCCTACGGCGACGACAGCGTCGTTGAGATGGGCGGCGCACAGCACCAGCCGGCGGTCCGGCTGGCCGCGGCCGCCAGTGCGGAAGATCTGCGCCAGGTGGTCATTTTCCGAGCGGTTCGCTGCCAGGCACGCGACGCACGCATCAGGGCCGGGCTGTGCGATGGCCACGGCCGCTCGCCGCAGCACCGCGCGAACGTCTGCGTCGTGGTCGGTCCCGGCGAGCCAGCCGGGGCGTGCTGGGCGGGTGCTGAGGACCGCCGTCATCGTGTGCGACAGCCAGGCGACGGACCGGTGATCTCCTCGTACGGCGGCTGCGCGGAGATGAGGAATGCACAGGCCGCCGAGCTCGGAGCAGCGGTCCCGGACCGAGCTGTCGGCCAGGCCGTCGAGCAGGGTGTCCAATGCCCGGCCGGCGGCGCCGTGGTCATGCTCGCACGCGGGGCAGGTGCCAACCGACGCCGCGCGGCCGTTGAGCTGGTCCCGGGCCGCCTCCACGATGTACCGGTAGACGGCGGTGAGCCTCTGCGCGGCTCCGGGCTGGCTCATCAGCGCGCGCGTGTGGCCGGGGCACATGCCCAGCGAGCCGCACAGGCGAGTGATGGTCACGGCGTCGGCGTGCGCCTCGAGCGCGAACCAGGCCAGGTAACGGTCGCCGGCCTCGTCGGCGTAGCGGCACACCGGGCAGCCCGGACCGGTCAGCAGATCCGCCGCGGTGTACAGCGTCAGCACGGTCGGGCCGCGCGGGACAGGGGTGGCGGACGGCATCTAACGGTCCTGCCCGACGCGGTTGCCGGCCTGACTTCGAACCATCGCACCTGCCGCCTTTGACGCTGTAGCAACCGGAGAAGCCATCAGCGCGCTGGGCGCGTTCCAAGGCGAGCTTCATCGCCTACCGGGATGGTATCTGGGAACGGCCGCGCGGGCACCGGCACTGGGCCGGCTGATCGGCTAATCTAGAGGTGGCGGAGGGGCTCGCCGCAACAGCGTCAATGCCAACGGTCCCTGCTCAGCAGGGAAAGGCATATACGCGGCATGAAACAGATTCTGGCTCTCAGCCACGCCAGGAAGTCCTACGACAACAAGGTCGTCCTCGACGACGTCACGCTGGCGTTCCTGCCGGGCGCGAAGATCGGCGTGGTCGGGCCGAACGGGATGGGCAAGTCCACGCTGCTCAGGATGATGGCCGGCCTGGAGCAGCCCTCCAACGGCGAGTTCCGCCTCATGCCCGGCTACAGCGTCGGGATCTTGCCGCAGGAACCGGTGCTCGACGATACCAAGACCGTGCTCGGCAACGTGGAAGACGGCGTCGCCGAGACCAGGGCGCTCATCGAACAGTACAACGAGATCGCCGGGCAGCTGGCGTCGGACTACTCCGACGAGCTGCTCGAGGAGATGGGCCGACTGCAAGAGCAGCTGGATCACCGGGATGCATGGGACCTGGACAGCCGGGTCGAGCAGGCGATGGACGCGCTGCGCTGCCCGCCCCCGGACGCGGAGGTGGCCGTGCTGTCCGGCGGGGAGCGGCGCCGGGTGGCGCTGTGCCGGCTGCTGCTGTCCCAGCCGGACCTGCTGCTGCTGGACGAGCCGACCAACCACCTGGACGCCGAGAGCGTCGCTTGGCTGGAGCAGCACCTGGCCAAGTACCCGGGCACGGTGGTGGCGGTCACCCACGACCGGTACTTCCTGGACAACGCGGCCGGCTGGATCCTCGAGCTCGACCGCGGTCACGCCTTTCCGTACGAGGGCAACTACACGACTTACCTGGAGACCAAGGCCGCCCGGATGAAGGTGGAGGGCCAGCGGGATGCCAAGCTGCGCCGGCGGCTGGAGGGCGAGCTTGACTGGGTGCGGTCCAGCCCGCGCGCCCGCCAGGCCAAGAGCCGCGCCCGGCTGGACCGGTACGAGCAGATGGCCGCGGAGGCCGCGTCCCGGACCAAGCTGGACTTCGAGGAGATCCAGATCCCGCCCGGGCCGCGCTTGGGCAGCCTCGTCGTCGAGGCCGAGAACCTGGTCAAGGGGTTCGGGGACCGGATGCTGATCGAAGGCTTGAGCTTCAGCCTGCCGCCGAACGGCATCGTCGGGGTGATCGGGCCGAACGGGGTCGGGAAGACCACGTTGCTGAAGATGATCCTCGGCGAGGAGAAGCCCGATTCTGGCACGATCAGGGTCGGCGACACGGTGCGGGTCTCCTACACCGACCAGCTCCGGGCCGGGATCGACCCGGACGAGACCGTCTGGGAGGTGATCTCAGGCGGGGAGCCTTACATCCACGCCGGGCGGACCGAGATCCCCAGCCGGGCGTACGTGGCGGCGTTCGGGTTCAAGGGATCGGACCAGCAAAAGCCGGCCGGGCTCATGTCCGGCGGGGAGCGGGGCCGGGTCAACCTGGCCCTGACCCTCAGGCAGGGCGGCAACCTGCTGCTGCTGGACGAGCCCGCCAACGACCTGGACGTGGAGACGCTGGCCTCGCTGGAGGACGCGCTGGGCGAGTTCCCCGGCTGCGCGGTGATCACCAGCCACGACCGGTGGTTCCTGGACCGGGTCGCGACGCACATCCTGGCCTGGGAGGGCGGGGCGAGCTGGTACTGGTTCGAGGGCAACTTCGCGTCTTATGAGCAGAACAAGATCAGCCGACTGGGCGATGAGGCGGCCCGTCCGCACCGGGTCACCTACCGCAAACTGACCCGCTGACCGGCGCGGGAGCTGACATGACCGACGACGAGGATTCCTTCGAAGTGATCCGCCAGGCCGAGCGGATCGTGTGGGCGGCAAGCTGGCACCTGCAGGAGCAGAGCGCGCTGGAGAAACTGGCCGGAACGCGAGGCCTGGCCCGTACCCGCCTCGAGCCCTGTTCCGAGGTCATCCAGCTCGTCACCTATGACGGCGAGCACCTCGGCCACGTGCGGCGGGAAGGCCGTGCCGGGCAAGGCGAGCGCTGGGTGGCCGTGCTGAGACACGAGTCACGGCAGGTCGGCGTCTACGCCAGCGCCAACGACGCCGCCACGGCGCTTGCCCGTGCGTGCGGCAAGGCGATCAGCGAAGCCGGCTGATCCGCCTCCTTCCGTGACTTACGTCCCCGCGTCCCTGGCTACGGGCCAGTTTGCGGGACGGGGACTGCTGATTCCCGGGGAGTGGTCGTGTTGCTCGAGGACTGGCCTGAGCCGTGGCCGGAAGCCGGGTTGACGCAGACCATGGCCGCCGTCTCGGTGCATGAACCGTGACCGCCGCCGGCGTTGAGGACTAGCGCGGCCGCTATCACCACGGCGGTTGTCAGCAGCCACAGCAGCAGCACGGCCCGCTGGAAACCCAGGCGCTGGCACGCCCTGCGCACGCCAGAGCGCCGCCGGGCGCCGCGGAGCCGCCGAAGAGCCCGTCGCGAGCCTTCCCGGAACCTTTCGCCGTCCGGTGCCCGCTCACCCGATACCAGCCGGGTGAACGCGGACAGCATCGCCGTCAGTTCAGGGTCAGATCCGGCGAGCCCGTCCTCGATCGAGTCCAGGGCTTGCTGTTCCCACGCGTTAAGGCTCATCGCTGGTCCCTCCGTCGCCTTGCCCTACCGAGATGGTTGGCGGCGTCGTGGACGGACCGGGCACGGGTGATGGCAGCGATCAGCGCCGGAACCCAGCGCAACATAAAAGGCCTCCACCTGCATGCTCGGCATCCATGACACCGACGGGTAGAGGCCATCAGCCCGTGACGCCTATATCACGGGGCCTGCGCGAGCCTCATCGCGTGCCACAAGATTACCAGACCGCTCGGCGGACCCAGACGTAGGCTCAGCGGGGTGCCGTAGAATTGCCTCGGTGGTCTGATCCACCCGGCGGTGGACCTCGCCGCGTCCGCGCGGAGCACTGCAGCCGCGCGGAATCGCCAGCTGGCCGATGGGTCCTGCTCTCCGTAAGCAGGAGGTAGGACGGCATGATGGCGCCCGTATCACGACCCGCCGGGGAACCACCCATGTACCTTGGCCGCGGCGACAGCGCAT
Source organism: Streptosporangiaceae bacterium (assembly GCA_030044595.1). Lineage (GTDB taxonomy): Bacteria > Actinomycetota > Actinomycetes > Streptosporangiales > Streptosporangiaceae > Palsa-504. The sequence goes on along the minus strand of JASHVM010000444.1, from coordinate 121 downwards.
GGCGTTGACCGGGACTCGGCGGGGCCTCGCGGCGATCATGACGTTCGCCGCGCCGGCGGTCGTGGCGGCCGCCGTCGGCCGCGGCTGGCTGGCCAGCGCGGATAACGCGGGTTTCCGGGCG
>JASHVM010000443.1:0-8788 GCA_030044595.1 Streptosporangiaceae bacterium | reverse complement strand
GTAAGGCCAGGTGGTAAGGATGGTGCCATGAGCCAAGAGACCCCCGCACGCATCATCCCGCCGTTCGAAGAAGATGAGCGAGCCACGCTCACGGCGTTCCTGGATTTCCAGCGCGCGACCCTGGCCGTAAAGTGCGACGGGCTGACCGCCCATCAGCTGCGCCAGCGAGCCGTCCCGCCGTCCAGCCTGTCCCTGCTCGGCCTCGTCAGGCACATGGCCGAGGTGGAGCGCAACTGGTTCCGGCCCGTGCTGGCCGGCCAGCCGATGGCCTCGATCTTCGCGCCGGACCTGGACTGGGAAGTCGCTTTCCGCGACGTGGACACCGCCGACGTGGCCGAGGCGTTCCGTATCTGGCGGGCCGAATGCGAGCACGCGCGAACGCTCGTGGCCGCGGCGCCGTCGTTCGACGTCACGGGCTTGCGCGGCGGTGGCCGGGTATCGCTGCGCTGGGTGATGGCGCACATGATCGAGGAGTACGCACGGCACAACGGGCACGCAGACCTGCTCAGGGAGCGCCTCGACGGGTCGACCGGACAATAGCCCCGGCCGCGAGTTCCGGTGAGCCCGCAAGCTAACCCCCCGCGGAATCCGGGGGATAGCCACACTTGCCAGCGTCATGTCGCGGGGTACCCTGGCCTTAGTGGCAGCGCACCACCTGCCCGCTTCCGAGCCAGCGACCCGGCCCGCGCCGACGCCGGCCACGAGGACAAGGGTCTAAGACTCGGGTGCCCTCATCTAGTCATGGCCTGACCGTTCACCATGGCGAGCAGACGCGGGCAGCCTCGCCAGGGAAGAAACGATCATGACCGAGGACAAGGCCCGCAAGGTCGCCACCCGCCAGCGCATGGCTGAGACGGGCGAGCCGTACAGCGTGGCCCGGCACGCGGTGCAAGACGAGCACGACGCCCCCGAAGACTCCCGCGGCGACGACCGGGAACCCGCCGCGACCGATGGTGCAGACGACAGCCAGGCCGAGCAGGCCCGCGCCGAGGCGCAAGCCGACCAGGCCCGTCGGCTGGCCGAGCACGCGCGCCACCTGGCCGAGCAGGCACGCGACCGGGCCGAGCGCGCGGAGGAGGCCGCCGAGCGCGCGGAGGAAGCCGCCGACCTGACCCAGGAAGCGGCCGAACTGACCAACGAATGGGGCGACGACGAGCAAATCGACCAGGCCCAGCGGCGCGCCGACGAGGCTCGCGCCGCCGCCGAGCAGGCGCGCCGCCGCGCCGAGCGAGCCGAGCAGCAAGCCGACCAGGCGGAAGAGGCCGCCGAGCGCGCGGAGGAAGCCGCCGAGGAGGCCGAGGAACTGGTCGGCGACTTCTCCGACGAGGCGCCCCGCTATTACCACCAGCACCACCAGCACCACGGGCCGCCCCGCCCGCCGCGTCCCCCGCGACCTCCCCGGCCTTCTCATCCGCACCACGACGGTCCTGCCGGCCCGTACCATGCCTACCCGCGGCGGGACCCGGCCGACCGGCTGCAGGACCGGCTGGAGCAGGTCCTGCAGCGGTTCGAGCAGGTGCGGGACCGGGCCGACCGGCTGATCAGCGTGGCCGAGCGGTTCTGGCCAGCACGCTCAGAGGCGGTCAGGAGCGAGCCTGCCCGCCCGGAGCCGCCCCCCGGTGAGCCTGCCCGCCCGGAGCCGCCCTCGAGCCAGCCTGCCCCCGAAGGGCCGGTCGCGAGCCAGCCTGCCCCCGAAGGGCCGGGCGCGAGCCAGCCTGCCCGCGAACAGCCGCTCCCCGGCGAGACACCTCACCGCGGGCCCGAAGCGACCGACCCGACCTGATCCGGCCGGATCACGGGTGCCTGCTTGATCGCGGCCGCCCCGTCGTTGATCGCCGCCGGGCCCGCCTCCGCGGGCCCGGCGGCGCCGGCTCAACCCCCGAACCCCGAACCCCCCGGTACCCGATCTAGCTGACCCGGCGAGAGCAGTCCCCGTCCGCATGATCATCCGACGCCGGGCCGTAACGTTTCCGGAACGGTCCTGGCCTACCGTTGCCGTTCATGGGGAGGGTGCAGGCAGTGGGTGAGCGGGGATCAGTGGCAACAGGCGCGCCGACGAGCCGTTTCCGTTTGGCGTCCCCGGCCGCCGCGACCGTCCTGGGGGTCCTGACGCTGGTGTTGCTGGCCGCGGCGATAGCGCTGTCCAGCCCCGTCCACCAGCTGTCTGGCCTCGGTACCGGGCCCATTGTCCCCGTCGTCGTGATCTACGCCGCTGTGGGCTACATTGTCGCGCGGCGTCAGCCCCGCAATCCGATCGGCTGGATCCTGCTCACCTTCATCGTCATGTTCGTGTTCAGTACCGTCGCCGGGTTCTACGCGGTGCTCTACTATCGGTTCGGCCACCACAGCCTCCCGCTGGCTCCGGTCGCCGTGATCCTGCAGCCGTCGTGGGTACCTGCGCTCCTCTTGTTTCCCCTGGTGATCTTGCTGTTCCCAGACGGCAGGCTAGCTTCGCGGCGCTGGCGGTGGGTGTTGGCGGCGTACGCAGTGCTCGGCGCCTGCCTGACGGCGGCCTTGTTCAGCCCGGGGATTGCCGCGGTGGCCGGTCATGACGTTCGCCTCGACTCCTTCGGCGATGTGATCACCAAAGGCCACGGTGGCGGCCTTGCGACCACGGTAGAGGTGCTGGGGGTGGTCTCGATCGTGGCCATCTGGCTCTCCTTCGTGACTCACCAGGTGCTGAGCTGGCGGCGCGCCACCGGAGAGCGGCGGCAGCAACTGAAGTGGCTGGCCAGCGGCGCCGCGGTCACCCTAATCGTGCTCGCCGCATCGTTCGGCATTAGTTCGACGAGCGTCTCGGGGGAGGTTCTCGCGATCGGCCTCGCCGCCTTGCCGGTGGGTATCGGCGTGGGAATCCTGAAATACGGCCTGTATGAGGTCGACCGGATAATCAGCCGCACGCTTGCCTACGCGATCGTGACCGGGCTGCTGGTCGGGCTGTACGCCGGTCTGGTCCTGCTGGCCACCGAAGTGCTGTCGCTGTCGTCCTCGATAGCCGTGGCCGCCTCCACTCTGGCGGCAGCGGCGCTGTTCAACCCGTTGCGGCGGCGAGCGCAGCACGCCACGGACCGGCGGTTCAACCGTGCGCGCTACGACGCCGACGAGACCATCGAGGCGTTCGCCGCCCGCCTGCAGGGCGCCGTCGACCTGGACACCGCGCGAGAGGACCTGACCGCGGTGGTGCAGAAGGCCCTAGAGCCCGCCCACGTCTCGATCTGGATCAGCGAGCGCGGCTAACGCCGCGCTCAGCCCTTTCTCAGTGCAAGCGCCACCCGCCTGTTACCCCGTGACACCACGAAACGACACAGGCACTACCCTGTACCAGCATGACCACTGCCCAGCCACCCACGGTCTTCCTGCATCTCGTCGTCGGGTACGACGGGTCTCCTCCCGCCAGTCGCGCGCTTGACGCCGCTGTCCGCCTGCTGCAGGGCCGGGTCGGCATCATCGACGTTGTGTACGTGGCTCACCTGTCGAGCCTCACCATGCTGTCGCCCGACGCCATAGCCGAAGTCGAAAAAGACTTCGACGAGGTCGAGCAGGATCTCCGTGCCCAGGCCGCCGAGCAACTACGCGGTCACGACGCTGCCTGGGAGTTCGAGCGGCGCCAGGGCACGATCACCGACCAGCTGGTCGCGGCAGCCATAGCCGTCCGCGAAGCCCACCCCGATAACACCGTGGCGATCGTGGTCGGCAGTTCGTCGCACGCTTCTCACCGCGTGGTCGGTTCAGTTGCCGTTGGCCTGGCCCGCCACTCGCCGGTACCTCTCATGATCGTGCCGTAGAGCACCACTTCGGTCCGATCCGCCGTGCAACAGCCCTTAGCCGCGACGACGACAGGCACACACGGGTATCGGCTGCGCGGATTACTCAGCCGGCTGTCCGGCGCCCGCGCTTTCCGGTTGCCTCCGGCGCCCGCGCGTCACCGCGCCGAGGATGATCTTGGCTCCGATCCCGATAATGACCAGGTCGGCGGCCATCTGCCCGGTGACTATCAGCCTCGCCGTCTCGGTCTTGGGAACGATGTCACCGAACCCGACCGTCGCGAACACGGTAACGGTGAAGTACAGCGCGTCCGTATGCGTGAGCGGCTGGTTGAAGCTGCCGACCGAAATCGAGGCCATGACCAGATAGGTGCTGGCGAATAGCAACAAGAACAGCGGAAGGCTGGTGCAGAGGGCCTCGACGGCCCTCAGGCCGGGAAAGCTTGACCGTATGATCGAGCGAACCTGGAAGCCGATCAACGCGATGAGCAGGATCAACCCGATTACCAGCGTGGTCGCAGCAACCAAGGTCGAGGAGTGGTCCAGGGGCAGCAGGTAGTAGACGACTAGGAGCACGACGATCGTCCCCAGCGCCCGCAGCAGGACCTGCACGATGATGCGGTATGGCGGTCTTGTCTGACCCGGGGTGCCAAGCCCCGGGCCTGTGCTGTCAGTCATGGGGAAAGGCTAGTGCGCCGGTTGCACGATGTTGCTGGTCACCGCCATGTCGCCGGCCATGACGACCAGCCGGCCGACCGGCCCCGACCCTGCCCGGCGCCCGGAGGGAAAGACCTGACAGCGCGGTTTACCGTGTGCTGCTCAAGATCGCCGAGAGTGCGTCCATGGCTTCGGGGACGAGCGCGTAGTAGGCCCAGACACCGCGCTTGTCCCGGGTGAAGATCCCGGCGTCTACCAGGATCTTGAGGTGGTGGGAGATGGTGGGCTGGGTCAGGCCCAGGGGCTCGGTCAGGTCGCACACGCAAGCCTCCCCTTCCTCGCGCGCGGCGACCGCGGAGACCAGGCGCAGGCGGGTCGGCTCAGCCAACGCTTTGAGGAGCCGGGCCAGGTCGGCGGCCTGGCTGGCGCTGATCGGCTCGCGCAGCAAGGGCGTGCAGCGGGCCCGTGCTAGCGCCGGGCTGGCCTGGATGTTAAGGACGGGTGGCGTGCTCACTGGACCAGTATGGGCTAGGCATTGACATCTGTCTATCTCTCAGGCAGGGTAGGCATCGACAGACGTCTATGCCATGGGGTGATGGTCGTGAGCGAGGAGACGACCGCCGAGCTGGTCGAGCAGATCCGCTCCCGGTACGCCGAGGCGGCCCGGACCGTGCTGGACCGGCAGGGTGATGCGGGCCGCGGCTCATCCTGCGGCGAGCCCGGGCAGGACGCTGCGGTCGAGGCGAACGCCGTGTCCGGGTGCTGTGACACCTCATCGTGCTGCGGCGGGGAGTACGCCGCCGGGTCGGCGGCCCTGGGTACCGCGGGCTGCTTCGGCGCCTCGCTGTACGGCGAGACCGAGACGGACGGGCTCCCGGAGGAAGCCGTGCTGGCCAGCCTGGGCTGCGGGAACCCGCTGGCGGTCGCTGACCTGCGCGAGGGCGAGCGGGTCCTGGATCTGGGCTCGGGCGGCGGCATCGACGTGCTGCTGTCAGCGCGGCGGGTCGGCTCGTCCGGCTTCGTCTACGGGGTGGACATGACCGATGACATGCTCGCCCTGGCCCGGCAGAACGCCATCAAGGCCGGGGCCGCCAACGTGGAGTTCCGCAAGGGCCAGATCGAGGACCTGCCCATGCCCGACGCGTCGGTCGACGTGGTGATCTCCAACTGCGTGATCAACCTGTCCGCCGACAAGCCCGCCGTGCTGGCGGAGATATTCCGCGTGCTGGTTCCCGGCGGCCGGATCGGCATATCCGACGTGGTGGCCGAGGACCACATGTCAGCTGCCGACCGGGCGGCTGCCGGCTCCTATGTCGGCTGCATCGCCGGTGCCCTGACCCGGGCCGAGTACCTCGACGGCCTGGCCGCGGCCGGGTTCGCGGACGCGTCGGTCACGTTCGCCACCGAGCCAGCCCCGCACATGCACGCGGCCATCATCCGCGCCGTCAAGCCGTCGGCAGCATGATTGCTGCTGTCGGCAGAGGTGAAACCGCCATGACCGGCATCCCCGAAGTCCTGTTCGTCTGCACCCACAACGCGGGACGGTCTTTTATGCGGTCAGGCCGTCGCGGCGGCGGACGGTGTCCTGGGTGCGCATTACCGATTCGGGGAACGTTACCGGCTGCGGGACAGCTAGCGCCGGGAAGCGGCCTGGCGCCCCGGGATCGGTCGATATGGGGAGGAACGATGACCAGCACAGGACCAGCGGCTCAGGCCAGTGCGACGGTGGACGTGCAGGAGGTGCGGAGCCTCTCGCTCAGCCAGCCGGCCGGCCAGGCAGAGGCGCATGCCGTGGTGCCGGGACTGGGCAACGTGACGGCGACCTCCGTCACCGTTCCGCCCAGCGCAAGTCAGCAGATGCTCGTGGTCGTCCAGGGCTTGAGCCTCACGACGAACACGCCGGCTGTGGTGCTGGTCCAGCCGCGCCAGGCCGTGAACCAGAACATGGGCTGGTCAGACGAATACGCGGTCCAGGTCATCACCACCTCCAAGACCCAGATTCAGGTTCTGGTCCGGCGGCTCGACCTCAATTCCGGGTGGGGGCAGAATCTGCGCCTGGACCTTCTCATCGTTGACTAGGTGATCAGCCCGTGACGGGATGGCGGGCGGGACCGTTTCCGGCGATCAGGCACGCTGTGCTGCGCCGCGGCAGACGGCGGGCCGCGACCGCCGAGAGCCAGCCCTCCGCCATCTCCGGCTCCGCGCCGCACGCCTGCGGTCTGCGAGCAGCGCTAAGCGGCGATGTCCCTGCCCGTGTAGCCGCGCAGGTTCTCCAGACGCCACTGGTGCGCGATCAAGGCTGCCTCTTCGGGAGTGTCGTACGTGCCGAGGTGATGGAAGCGGCCGGACTTCTTGACCCGGGCCTGCCACTTGTCCCTCATCGGGTACACGCCGCGGAAGCCGCTGGCCGCGCGGACCTTGACGTTGGCACTGGACTCCGCCGCGGTGACGAACCGCAGGTTGGCTTTCCGGCAGTCAAGCGGGCGGCCGTTGACGTGATCGACTATCTTGCCGTCCCTGCGTTCGGCGCCCATGACCCAGCGGTGCACGAGGATTACCATCCCGGCATCGACGATTTGAGCGTAACCGTGCGAGCCGATGGAGAGCCTCCGGTCACCTAGCTGCTCAGCATCCTCGACGTCAAGCAGGACGGACAGGAGGAGCTCCCCGGCTTTCGCTGGAACCCTTACGCCGAATTCATCAGAAGGTCGTGCATCGCTGCCGTCGACAGCTCCTTCGGCGGCCCACGGATTGCCGTTTCGGCCGGCGTGACCGCAGATGAGTTGCTGCACAATTCGGACTGTAATGGATGATACGGCCATTTCATTTGAGCCACGCCGATTGGGCGATTACCGGCATTCTTCATGACATTAACGGATAGAACGGTACGTTCTGTCGGGCTGGCGCGGTGGCCGGGTGGTCTGTGTGACATCCGGCCGAGGCAGTTCGGCGGCCTGGTTCCTGGCGCTATGCTTCTCGGCTTTCGCCTGCCGTCGAAATCATCGCCAGCAGCGAAGGACCCGTCCGGCTAGGCGTGAGATTGCGTACCGCCGGGAGTCGCCAGGGCGAGGAACCCGGTGATCGCGGCGCGTAGCGCGGGCTGGCGCCCGCCGGCATCGAGTTCGGTCAGGGCCGCTTCGACGACAAGCCCGATCCACAACAGCGCGCTCTCATACGGGTGCGGCAGGTTCATGGCCTGGAAGTCGGTCTTGAAGTATTCCGCGGTGGCCTTGTTCCGCGACCGGATCTCATCGGCGATCTTTCGTTCCGCCCGTGCTTCCAAGAGCAAGGCTCGGACCCCGCGGTCGCGGAGGCAGGCGTCGAGGTAGGTGCGGGATGCGGCGAGCACGCGCCCGGCTCCCGGCTCCATACCGTCGATGACCTGGAAGATCTCGGCGAAGATCCGGGAATGGAATTCGCGGTGCAGGGCCAGGAGATAGGCCGGCCGGTCCCCGAAGTGGTGGAAGAACGTGCCTTTGGCGACTCCGGCTTCCTCAACCAGCAAGTTGATGCTGAGCCCGGCCAGGCTGGTCCTCTCGGCGAGGCGCAGGCCGGTCTCGATGAGGATCTCGCGCGTGCGAATCGCCGACGCCTGACGTCTGGTCATCCCTTCCGCGGGTACGGGCGCGCCCGCGGACCCACCTTGTCCAGCAGGCGTCGATCGCCCCGAGGTCGTCTGGTGACGGGCGGGCTTGCCTGCCGGCGGGCCTTCCTGAGCGGGATCCTGCATCTGGCCTCCTTGCGCCGGCCGGCATCCCGACGATATCGTTGACCGACCGGCCGGTCAATTAGGTCACGGCTGGCGGAGGAGAGCGATGCCGCGAGCGCAGACCCGCTGTGGCGGGATTTCCTGCAGCGAGCAGGGACCGGGCTTCCCGCTGGTCCCGCTGCCCGCGAGCCTGTGCGGCCGGCATGACTTCGACTCGGTCATCCGGGACCTCGCCGGTGCGCGCTCTGCGCGGCACGGGGGCCGCAGAGCGCGTGCCGGCGCTGATCGCCTGCCGCGCAGCCTTCCTTGAGAGCGTCATACTTCATCTTCGCCGCCGGCGATCGCCACCCATATCTGCGACGGCTGCCCCCTGGCGTGTCGCCGACCGCCGGAGGGATGCTTCTGGCATGGTCTGGCCAGGAGGTGCAGGCGAGCGCACTGCGCCAACCGCGTGTGGACGTGGCCGCGCGTGTTCACGTGAGCTGATGCGTGGGCTTGGGTTCCGAGGACCCCGGGTCGCGAGTTGCGCCGGCCACGTGACTTGTCGGTCAGCGTGTTGGAAGGCGCGACAGTGAGCGATAACGGAACAGGCAACGAGACGTCGGCGGCGCTGCCGCAGCCAGCCGCGAGGCGCAAGTTCTGGGGCTGGGGCCTGGAG
>JASHVM010000442.1:0-4420 GCA_030044595.1 Streptosporangiaceae bacterium | reverse complement strand
TGCCGGTGCCGACAATCGCGATCATCTCGACCGCCCCGGGAGCGAGCGCAGGAAGAAGGCGAGGTTGCCGGGCCGTTCGGCCAGCCTGCGCACCAGGTAGGCGTACCAGTCTCCGCCGTAGGGGACGTAGACCCGCATCCGCGCCCCGGTGTTGGCCAGCCGCCGCTGCTCGGCCGGGCGGATGCCGTACAGCATCTGGTACTCGAAGCTGTCCGCGGCGCGCCCGGTCAGCAGCGCCAGCGACGCGGTGATCTCGATCAGCCGCGGGTCGTGGGTGGCGATCATCGGGTAGCCCGCCCCGTTCATTAGCACCCGCAGGCAGCGCGCGTAGGACAGGTCCACCTCGTGCCGGGCGGTGAAGGCGAGGCTTTCCGGCTCGCTGTAGGCGCCCTTGCAGAGCCTGACCCGCACGCCGTGGCCGGCCAGCGCGCGGCAGTCCGCCTCCGAGCGGCGCAGGCAGGCCTGGACCACGCAGCCGAGGTCGCCGACCTCGGCGCGCAGTTTCGCCGCGATCCGCAGCGTCGGCTCGATCGCGGCGTGCTCTTCGGCGTCGAGCGTGACCGTGGTGCCCGCCTCGGCCGCGGCGGCGCAGATCCGCGAGATGTTGTCCACCGCGATCCTCGGGCCGAGGAACAGCCCGACCGCGGTCGGCTTGACCGAGACCTCGGCGGTCCCGCCCTGGGTCAGTCCCTCGGCGCCGAGCTTGCCGAGCAGCTGGACGTACTCGTTGGTGACCGCCGTCGCCTGGGCCGGGTCCTGGGTGTCCTCGCCGAGGTAGTCCAGGGTGACGAGCAGGCCCGAGGCGCGCAGCTCGCGGGTGACCCGCACCGCGTCCTCGGCGGTTTCTCCTGCCACGTACGAATCAACGATCGCGCGCGTCTGCGGCGCGGTCGTGATGAACTGGCGCAGCCGGGGACTGGCTGAGGCCGCAAGCAGAGTCCTGCGCAGCACGGGGGCTGACCTCCCCTCCGGTGGGAATCCTCACATTTTCCAGCCTAGCTGAGCCACCGTGCCCCCGGCCCGACCCGTCTACCAGGTCAAATATATCAAAAAGTCCTAGGACGGGCCTCGGGGACTCACCCAGGAGGCTCTTCTTTTCTACCTTGCGGGTGCTGGTCTTCTCGACGTAGACGCCCGCTTCGCCGAACGTCCCGCCAAGTCCTGTCTTACGTATCTACTGTGATATGACTCTCTAGTTTGACTTATCTGTCAATACTGACTAGCCTGTCAAGGGTAGCTCAACCTACACAGGGGGTCAGGGGTAGCGCAGAACTTGACCTCGTTCCAGTGAGCTAGCGGCACACCGTCTGCGCGGCCAGGACTGACTGAACGAGGAGGACGCGGGGCGCGTACGCCCCGAGGCGAGACCCTCCCGGCGGCCCCTGCCCGGTCTGGGATTTCCACCAGGCCCGGCGGGGACCAGGCAGGCAGCCCGGCTGAGATGTCCGGGTGCGCGTCCCGCACAGGCCCGCCGGGGCCTGCGCGGGGCGCGGGCCCGGGGCAACCCGCCCCGGATACCCACGACTGAAGGAGGCGTTCTCGATGAACGCAAGCAAGACCCTGCTCACCAAGGGCGGACTCACCCTCGGCGCGGTCGCCGTACTGGCGACCGCCGGAGCAGCCAGCGCCAGCGCGGCGACCGTGCCCGCGGCCCAGCACGCCTACCCGCTCAAGGCGGTCACCAGCCTGTATGACAGGCCGGACAGCGGCGGTGTCGGCAACTGGGCCAACGACGCCATAACCCGCACCATCACCTTCCAGTACATCGGCCGGGACAGCGCCGGCCTGTACCACTACGTTGCCCAGCTCTCCGACGTGGGCGGGTTCACCACCATCCCCGGCGCCTACACGCCGAACCAGGGCGCCCCGTACACGGGCGACCTGATCAGCGGCCAGGTGAGCGGCTCCATGAGCGGCAAGGCCTCGTTCGAGTTCACCTCGACCAACCCCATCGATAACCACCAGGCGAACCTGGGCGTGCCCAGGGCCGAGTTCGGCGCTGCCGGCAACACCGAGCAGACCACCTCGGCCTGGTACGAGCAGGCATTCCCCGCGAACACCGTGTTCGGCGGCCTGGGCATCGGCAACTGGGGCTGGAACTACAAGGCCGCGGTGACCGAGTACAAGTACGTCAAGGTCGAGGTCATGAAGAACGGCAAGCCGGTTCTCAACCCGAAGACCCACAAGCCGGAGTACAAGACCGTCAAGGTCTCCTACGTCCTGAACGAGCGCTGGGCTGACACCTCCTCTCCGAAGAACGACGCAGGCCAGCTTCCTGCGGCCGGCAACATCCTCGGCCAGTAGCCCCCAACCCTGACCGCCTGAGCTGCCAGCGTCCCGTGCGGTCCGCTGAGATCGCCCGGGCGCCGGCCAGGCCAGACGAGCCCGGCCGGCCTGGAGGCAAGCGAAATGGCTACCACGAGGAGGGGCGTAAACGATGGATCTCTTGTCAAGAAGTAAGACTAGCGAGACAAGCGTGCCAGACTATGCCATGCTCAGCACATGACCAGGAACCACGGTTCGGGATCCCGGCGGGCGATCCTGCCTAGTGAGATAGTCGAGCGCGCACTACGCGAGAGAATAGCGGCAGGCGAGTGGGCATCGGGTGAGCAGCTACCGTCGACCGAGCAGCTAGCCGAGCAGTACGCCACGAGCAAAGAGACATGCGCGCGCGTGCTCCGCAAGCTCGCGGACGAGGGGCTGGTCGTTATCCGTGAGCGTTGGGGGACGTTCCGGGCGTAGCCTCATACCCGGCTATCGCGGCCACCAAGTCCTCTGGCGAGCTTGCGTCGATAGTCGCTAGCGGTGTGCCCGCTGGCTCAGCGTACCCCGGCGGACGAGCCGATTCGTTCTAGCGCGGCATGGCAAATCGGTGCAGCATGGGTCTGTAGGACTCATGCTCACCCTGGGCCGTGGTCGCGCAGCACCTGACGGTACGGATATCAGGTTCCGGGCGAACCCCCTCCTTAGGAGGTTCGATGACGGAATCCGTAAGTGATCATAGACGGCGTGCTGGCATGGCGCAGGAGTTGCAGCCCCGGGATCCGCGGAAAGTGGGCCCGTACTGGCTGCTGGGTCGGCTGGGCGGCGGAGGCATGGGCCAGGTGTTCCTGGGCCGGTCACCAGGGGGGCGGCTGGTCGCGGTGAAGGTGGTCCGGGCCGAACTTGCCGAGCAAGCCGAATTCCGGAACCGGTTCGCCCGCGAGGTCGCCGCGGCGCGGGCGGTCAGCGGCCTGTTCACGGCACCAGTGGTGGACGCTGACCTGGACGCGCCGCTGCCGTGGCTGGCCACCGCCTACGTCCCCGGGCTGTCGCTCGACGACGCAATCACCCGGCACGGCCCGCTGCCTGCTCCGTCCGTGCTCGCGCTGGCGGCGGGACTAGCCGAGGGTCTGGGCGCGATCCACGCGGCCGGCATCGTGCACCGTGATCTGAAGCCATCGAACGTGCTATTGGCGGAGGACGGGCCACGGGTCATCGATTTCGGGATCTCCCGGGCGGCGCAGGCGACCGCGCTGACCGGCACTGACCTGGTGGTCGGCTCGCCCGCCTTCATGTCCCCGGAACAGGCCCGAGGCCACCAGGTCGGCCCGCCCAGCGATGTGTTCAGCCTGGGCGCGGTGCTTACCTTCGCCGCCACCGGTAAAAGGCCGTTCGGCACCGGGTCCAGCTTCACCATGATGTACCGGGTCGTGGTCACCCCGCCAGACACCGGTGGCCTGCCGGCCGAGCTCCGGCCGCTAATAGAGCGATGCCTGGCCAAGGACCCAGAGCAGCGTCCCAGCACAGATCAGCTCCTAGCCGAACTCAACACCGCCCTCCCGGCAGCAGGCTGGCTGCCAGCGCCGATCACCCACGCATTCCCGTCGCAACCCCCATCAGAGCCCGGCCCAGCCGCACCCATGGCTGCCGACGACCTGTCCGCCACGCCGGTGACTGAGCTTGGCGCCGCGGCCCGCCCGGACCCGCCGGTAAGCAAGATGCCGGCGGTGACCGCGGGGACTGTGTCACCGCCAGCAGCGGCCGGGGCCGAGGCACCCGGCGGCGGCCGCGGAGCAGGGCGGCCGGGCCACTTCCGCCTGGGACTGGCCAGCGCCGCGGCGGCGGTCGCGCTCGCGATTGCCTACCTCGTCGTCGCCATAACTGCGCACCTGCCTCCGTTCAGTACGGCGTCATTCGCGCCCTCGTCACCCGCACCCGCGACGACCGCCCGCGCCTCAACCGGACCTCGGCCATCCCCGGTGGCGGCCACCCCCGCGACCACCCCGGCCACGTCCCCGCCCACGTCCCCGGCGACCTTCCCGGCCACGTCCCCGGCGACCTCCCCGGCGACCACCCCAGCGACCACCCCAGCCACATCCCGGGTGACCTCCCCGGCCACAACCCCGGCCACAACCCCGGCGACCTCCCCAGCCACAAC
>JASHVM010000441.1:0-7625 GCA_030044595.1 Streptosporangiaceae bacterium | reverse complement strand
CGGGGCGACCTTCCATTACTGCGGAGCGCCGGCGCGGTCGTTCTGCCAGGCGGCGTTCAGGTCGCAGGATCAGATCTCGCTGCACGCCCGGCCGCAGTGCGTGCTGGCCGGGCTGGGTCCGGCTGCCTTCGCAACGCCCTCAGGTGCCGCGGGCCCCTGAGGGTGCATGTGGGGCCAGGACCCGCGGCGGTGACCTTAAAAGGTCAATGATGATCGTGACGGGGCCGTCGTTGACCAGCGAGACCTTCATCTCGGCGCCGAAGACACCGGTTTCGACGCGGGCGCCGAGGTCGCGCAGGTCCTGGACCACCGCGTCGACCAGCGGCTCGGCGACCGGGCCGGGGGCAGCGGCCGTCCAGGACGGGCGGCGGCCCTTGGCCAGATCGGCGTAGAGCGTGAACTGGCTGATCACCAGCAGCGGCGCGGCGACGTCGGAACACGATTTCTCGCCGTCGAGAATCCGCAGCCCCCATAGCTTGGCGGCAAGCTTCGCCGCTTGTCTGGGGGTGTCGTCGTGGGTGACGCCGACCAGGACGAGGAGCCCCGGCTCGTTGATCGCGCCGACGATCTCTCCGTTGACGGCCACGCTGGCCTGGATCACGCGCTGGACGACGGCCCGCATGGGACGGCACGATACCTGGCATCGCATCGACGATCACAAGGCAGCGATCACAAGGCAGACTGCGTGCATGACGATCATTACGGAACACGATGACGTGAATCCCGTAGTCGCCGAGGTGGTGCGGTCGGGCTTCACCGAATCGCGGCACCACGGCGCCGTGGCCGGACTGGCCCCTGACGGCACCCAGGTCATCAGCGTCGGGCACACCGACGTGCCCTTCTTCCCGCGGTCGGCGAACAAGCCGTTGCAGGCCGCGGCGATGGTCCGCAGTGGGCTGGCCCTGGACGCCGAACTGCTCGCGCTGGCCGCGGCGAGTCATTCCGGCGAGGATTTTCACGCCGACGGGGTAAGGAAGATCTTGTCCGGTGCCGGGCTGAGCGAGGATGACCTGCGCTGCCCGGTGTCCTGGCCGCTTGACGCCGAGACGGCGAAGCGGCTGATCGCCCGCGGCGAAGGCATGTCCCGGATCCGGATGAACTGTTCGGGCAAGCACGCCGCGATGCTGGCCACCTGCGTGCAGAACGGCTGGCCCACCGACACCTACCTCGCTCCTGGCCATCGGCTGCAGCAGGCCATCCGGCACGCGATCGAGGAGCTGGCCGGCGAGCGGACCACCACGACCGGGGTGGACGGCTGCGGAGCGCCGTTGTTCGCGCTGACCATGGCCGGGCTGGCGCGGGCCTTCCGGAGGCTGGTGCTCTCGGTACCAGGGACGCCCGAACGCAAGGTGGCCGACGCCATGCGCGCGCACCCGGAATGGACCAGCGGCACCAGCCGGGATGAGCGCCGGCTGATGGACGCGGTGCCCGGCCTGCTGGTCAAGGCGGGTGCCGAGGGGGTTAACGCGTTCGCGCTCGGGGATGGCCGGTCCGGTACGGTCAAGATCGACGACGGGTCGGCACGGGCCCGGACTCCGGTCACCGTGGCGGCGCTGCGCCTACTCGGCATCGCCGTGCCCGACGAACTCGCCACCGTTCCGGTCGTCGGTGGCGGCGTGGTCGTCGGAGAGGTCCGCGCCGCCGCCCTGGATACCGCAAGGCGGGCCGTAGGATGACGCGGGTGAGCAAGAAGACGCGGAGCCGACGCGGCGCGCCGGCCAGCACGGCGCCCGCGAACAGGCCGCCCGCGAACGCGGTTTCCCGCCGCCGCAACCCCGACGACGCCGTCGAGGCGGTGCTATCCAGGCTGCTGACCACGATCGCAGCAGGTGATCTGCTGCACGCCGAACTCGAGACCGCGACGATCATGGCCATACCGCGCACGATCGGCCAGGCGGATCCCGATGACGTCAAAGCCTTCGTCTCCGACGTGCTGGTGGGCGGGGCCGTCCGCACGCGGACGCCGGAGAGCGCTGCCCTGCTCCGGCTGCTGATGTCGCTGGGCTCCCCGGCCGTCAAGAGGGAGTCCAGCCAGGCTCTCGGGCGACTGACCAGCGCCGGCGTCTACCCTACGGCCGTGGTGACCGAGATCGGGAAGGCGGTCCCGGTCCGGGCCTGGCGCCGCTACGACATCTTCGGCGACGACGAGACCATCGCCGTGACGTTCCGCTACGGCGGAGTCGAGCACGGCATCGTGGCGCACATCGACCTGGCGGGCCTGCCGGTAGCCGCCATGGTCGGCATCACCCCGGACCCGGCCAAGCTGATCGAGGTCATGAACAGCGAGGACGACCCGTTCGAGCGCGGGGAGGAGATCGGCCTGGCCGAGGCGCGGCGCCGACTGGAAGAGCCGCTGGCCCGGTGTGACCAGGACCCGGACCCCAGCACCAGCGCCGACACGCTCGCGTACCTGCCCATCGCCCGGTCCCGGGTCCGCAGGCTTCCTTCCGCAGGTCCCGGGGCCGAAGCTCCCGTATTCACCGCGGCCGACCGCGCGGCGGCGGTACACGACTTCCTGCAAAGCCCGCTGGCCGGCGAGGCGGCCGCGGCAGACGAGGAATCGACGCGGTTCTGGGCCGAGGTCCTCACCGGCTACAGCAGCCGCACCCCCGGCGAGCCGCCGGCCCAGGTCGGTCCGCTCAAGCTCACGCACCTGCTCCTGGGCCACGTGCCGAACACCTTCACCCTGTCCCCCGCCCAGCGCCAGCACCTCGAGCCCGCGGTGACCGCGTGGACCAACTGGTCCGCGCCGTACCGGGACCTGGACGAGGCGCAGACCGCGCACCTGGTGAAGTACCTGCCGGATACGTTCGCGAGATTCGACGACGCCTACGACAGCCCGCAGGCCGTGACGGCCCGGAGCTACCTGACCGACCTGGCCGCCAGCGACAGCGACATCTCCTGGCTGGCCAGCCAGCTGGCGCGCCGGATGTTCGCCGTGCCGATGCCGGAAGCGCACGACGACGGCCGGCTGAACGCGGGCGACTCCGCTGACCGCCGGGCCTTGGTAGAAAGCGAGTTCGCCGCGTGCGCCCCGCCCGGCGGGATGACCAGCGAGCAGTTCGTGTCCGCCGCGGACCAGGTCATCTCCGAGCTGTGGCATGACGACCCGCCCGAGACGTTCCAGGCGGCGAGGCGGCTGTTCGCCGACGGCGCTGAGCGGCACGACATCATTCACGCGTTGGTCGCGGCCAGAGAGCCCTCGACGGCGCGATGAGCTCGGTGCCGCTCGTCCCGTTGCTTGACGCACCCTCGCTGGATCCACCCGCCCCGCTCGGCCCGTGAGCAACCTGCCCGCCCATCGTGACGGCCAGGTCCATCAGCCGGCTGGCGGCCCGCGCTCTGGCCTGCCCCTCCTCGGCCTCTGCCTGCTCGAACACCTTTTGGTAGGCGAGCGCCCAGTGCTGCTCGCTCATGGCCGCGGCGTCGGCCTGCGGCCCGGGCAGCACCGGCGGAGGCTGCCCGTCGATGCCGATCTTGACGCCGTACCTGGACGCGGTATGAGCCGCCTGCTCCAGCGCGTTCTGGATTTCGGCCAGTTCTGCCGCCAAGCCGTTGACGATGCCGGCGGCGCAGCCGATCACCGTGGCCAGCGAGTCCACCGTGCTGGGGCGCCGGACCTGGCTGCCCCGGCGGGCGACGACCGCCGCCAGCTCTGCGCACAGGGCGCTGATCGCGTCGAGTGCCCCGGTCAGCGCCGCGTCGGGCTCCGGGCCGCCGTCATCGACGCCGGCAGTCCGGTTAGCCGGCATAATCGTCCAGGCCACCGCTCATGACCGTCCCCACCGCGACGTCGGGCGGTTTTCTGGTGCCGCCCGTCACCAAGAATTACGGAGTCCGGCCCGCCCCGGTTCAACGCCCGCCGGCCGAGGGGCGCCGCGGGTCAGGTCCGGACGCGCAGCCGTCAGGGACTTTCCGAGCTCAGCAGCGCGCAGAGCCGGGCGAGCGCCGTGGTGTAGGCATGCTCGGGCGGGCGGCCGTAGCCGATCACCAGGCCTGCCCGGTCGGTCTCCGCCGACGGACCCTCGACCGGGACCCGGTAGCTTTCCAGCCCGCGCAGCGCCAGGCCGTGTTCGGCGGCCCGGGCGACGAGCCGCCGCTCCAGGTCGGTGCCGGGCAGGTCGAGCACGGCGTGCAGGCCTGCGGCAATGCCGGTGACCCGCCACCCCTGGCGGCGCAGGGCCGCGGCCAGGCGGTCGCGACGGCGCCGGTAGGCGAGTCTGGCGCGGCGGATCTGCCGGTCGTACCCGCCGGAGGTGATGAACTCGGCCAGAATGAGCTGGTCAAGCCCGGACGGGCCGGCAGGGCCGGCCGCGAGCTGGCCCGTGACCGCGCCCAGCAGCCGCGGCGGAACGACCAGCCAGCCGAGCCGCAGACTCGGGGCCAGGCTCTTGCTGGCCGTGCCCGCGTAGACGACGTGATCGGGGGCGAGCGCCTGCAACGCGCCCACCGGCTGCCGGTCATAGCGGAACTCGCCGTCGTAGTCGTCTTCGATTACCACCCCGCCCCACTGCGCCGCCTCCCGGCGGCGCTGCGGATCGAGGGTCACGCCCAGCGGGAACTGATGCGCCGGGGTCAGCAGCACCGCGTCCGACCGGCCCAGCTGGCTGGTCACCGCCCCCCGGGTGTCGACGGGCAGGGGCCGCAGGCGCAGGCCCTGGGCCTCGGCGATGTCGCGGTGGGCCTGGTGACCGTAGGCTTCCAGGGCGAGCGTGCCCGCGCCGGCGGAGCGCAGCGCGCGGCAGGTGGCGGCCAGGCCGTGCGCGAAGCCCGCGCAGATCACGATGTGCCCGGGATCGGCGGTGACACCCCTTGCTCGCGCCAGGTAGCCCGCCAGCGCCGTCCTCAGCTCCGGCAACCCCTGGGGCTCCGGGTAGCCGAGGAGCCGGTCCGGGACGGCGGCGAGCACCTTGCGCGCCGTAGCCAGCCACGCCCGGCGGGGGAAAGCGGACAGGTCGGGCACCCCCGGGCGCAGGTCATAACGTGGACCGGCGGTTTCAGAGCGGGCGGCTGCGCCTCTCGGGGCGTCGGCGGCGCGGCGCTCGGCGACGGATGTCCCCGAGCCGGTCCGCGCGGTCAGCCATCCCTCGGCGACCAGCTGGTTGTACACCTCGGCCACCGTGTTACGAGCGACGCCAAGGTCCGCGGCCAGTACCCGCGACGAGGGCAACCGCGTGCCGGGGCCGAGACGACCGCCCCGGACCGCCTCACGCAGTGCGGTCTCGAGGCCGAGGCGGACCCGGGTACCGGCGAGTTCCAGGTGGAGGTCGGCACCGGCCAGCTCGGCCTCTCTGGCGCCTTTGGCCTCTCTGACACCTTTGGCCTCTTTGGCACTTTTGGCACCATTAGATCTATTGGCCCATGTTTCTGGCATAAAAGTGGACCTTATCTTGGGCCGCTTTTCGCCGTAACGTCGGGGTCATGACAGTGACCAGCGAAACAACGCAGATACCGGCCCGGCTGGACTTCGACGCCTTCGCGCCCGGCTTCGCGCGCGCCATGGCTCATCTGGACCAGGCCGCGACCAAGGAACTAGACAGGGCTGAGGTCGATCACCGGCTGCGCGAGCTGATCCGGATCCGCGCCTCGCAGCTCAACGGCTGCGCCTATTGCATCGACATGCACACTAAGGACGCGCGGGCGATCGGCGAGACCGAGCAGCGCATCTACGGGCTGGCCGCCTGGGCCGAGACCCCGTACTTCACCGCCCGCGAACGCGCCGCGCTGGCGTTCACCGAAGCGGTGACTCTGGTGGCCGACACGCACGTCCCAGATCAGGCCTACCGAGCGGTGGCGGCCGAATTCAGCCAGCAGGAAATCGCCGCGCTGGTGAGCCTCATCGTCGCGATCAACGCGTGGAACGCGATCGGCGTAAGCACCCGGGCCTGGGTTCCCGGTTCCTACCAGCCCTGACGGTCTGAACGCAGCTGAACGGATTCGAGCCGGCGGCCGGGTCCGCGGAGCCTAAGCTTCGTCTGGCGCGGCCGGAAGCCGCAGCCAGCTAGGCGCTCCGCGGGCCGCCTCCGGATCGGTAGCGCCAGCCGGATCCGCGACCGCATGCCCGATGCGGTTCACGAAACCCTGAACCGTGGCCACCGCCACCCGGTGCAAGACCGCCCGGTCCAACGCGGCGCCTACCGCGCCCAGCGGCGGCCGGTACGCCCCGGTCATGGTCAGCAGCGTCTGCGACTCACCGTGCGGGGCCAGCGTGACGTCAGCATCCAGCACCGGGAACAGCCCGCCGCCCGGTCCGACCGCTTCCCACCGCAGCGCCAGTACCGCCGACTCCCGGTGCGTCACGACGTCACGGATGCGCACGTCCACCAGGCGCGACATCCCCGGCGCCGAACCCAGCGGTCCGACCCGGGCCAGCCCACGGTCCCACTCGCCGTAGGCATCGCCCGACGCGCCCGCGAGCCAGCCACCGCGGGCCAGGTTGGCCAGCCGCACCCGCGCCAGATCAAACGTGACGTCCACGACCGTCTGAGCGTCAACGAACACCGCCCCAGTGAACCCGCGGCGAGCCGCCACGGCCAGAGGCCGAAAGTCCCTATTCTGCCGCCTTACGTCCGCTCGCCGCCGCGCAGGCGCGTCAGCCGGACAGCGGGGCGGGGTGCGGACGCCAGCGCGGCGGCGGGTACCCGGGCAGCTCGGTGCGGCCGCCCGCCCAGAGCAGCGACGTCCACGGGTCGGAGTCCGCTACCTCGGCCAGCGCCTGCGGGTAGATCCGGGACAGGACGCGGCGGCACACGTCGCGCGGCGGATGGAGGCTGAGGCCAAAGCCCTGTGCTATGTCGTTGCCGTGCAGGAGCGCCTCGTTGCAGCCGAGCGCGGCGAAGCCTTCTGGATCGGCCATTCCGGCCGGATGATAGGCGCGGACGTGCGCGGGTGAGGTGCGCACCATCGAAGCCAGGACGCGCCCGCCGGTGACGGCGAATTCCAGCACCTCGGCCGGAGAAGCGCCTTTCTCGGCCGTCGCCACGGCCCGGACGTACCGGGTAGTCGGCTGGACGGCGAGCTGCCACGCGTACGACAGCAGGCAATCGCCGATGTGTTCGGCGGTATGCCAGCAGTCCCACTCCAGCGTGCCCGCCCGTACCGACCAGTCCCGGTCGGTCACCGGCAAGAGACCGCTCATCATGCACGAGATCGCAGTCTCGAGGTCACTGGCGGTTACTGTCATGATGCTTAGAGCTTACGAGCATAGGCCGCCGAGCACGAGCCATTCACCGACGATGACCGTCGAGCACGAACGCGGCGGCCGGGCACAACGCGGCTCAGCGGCGGCCGGAGGAAGTCCGGACGGCCTCGGCGTCATCGAGCCGCAGCACGTCAGGAGGGCGTGCATCACCAGGAGGCGGTACATCCAGAGGAGGCGCGTCAGGAGGCGGTGCGTCAGGAAGCGGTGCGTGAGGCGCGGGTGCGCCCGGCGATTCGTCGCGGACTCCGCGGCGGTCGATGCGGGTAAGCACGGGCAGGGCCAGGATCCCGCAGAGCAAGGTGGGCACTCCGCCGATGACCAGTGCCCACCGAGCCCCGGCGTCCTGACCGACCCAGCCGACGATCGGACCGCCGATGGGCGTCGACCCCAGCCAAGCCAGCGCCCATAGAGCCATGACCCGCCC
>JASHVM010000440.1:0-2596 GCA_030044595.1 Streptosporangiaceae bacterium | reverse complement strand
GTTCCTGCGCCGCAACCTGCTGGGCAAGGGGCTGAACGGGCCGTCGCTGCCGTTGGACGCGGGGCAGACCGACGACATCCCGGTACACCTGCGACGGCTGGTGGCACTGCGAGACCAGGGTTGCCAGTACCCGGGCGGCTGCGACCAGCCCGCGGCGGGCTGCGAACCGCACCACGTGAGCTACCGCAAGGACGGCGGGAGCACCAGCCTCACTAACCTCAAGGACTACTGCTGGTGGCACCATCACGTGGTGCTGCACCAGCTGGGCTGGACGCTGACCGCCCACCCGGACGGCACCAGCCAGGTCACCAGCCCGGCCGGGAAGGTCATCCGCAGCCACAGCCCGCCGCCCCGGCCCGGGTAAGCCGCCCGCCCGGGCCGAACCCGGCAGCGACGCGTCCGCTCGCAGGTTTACCCGGGACCGCTAGCTAGGCGGAGCCCGCTCGCCGCCCGACGGACGGGGGGTCCCCGGCGGACGGGGGGTCCGGATCGCGGACGGTCGCGGCCCGGGCGCGGATGGCCTCGATCATGAGCTCGACGGCGGTGCTGAAGTTCTCCGGGTCGTCCAGCTCCGGCAGCGCGTCGGCCACCGCGGCGATGTTGGGGTACTCGCCGGGCGGGAGGTGCCGGTACTGGACCTCCCAGGACAGCAGGTCGGCGTCGCGGGTGGCCGGGTCGAGGGAGGCGAGCCCGGCGTCGAGCGCGGAGTAGCCCAGGACGAAGTCGCCGAACACCCGGTATACGCGGGCCGCGTCGGAGGCTGGCAGGCCCGCGCGGCGCAGGCAGCCGATGATCCGCTCGACGATCCGGAACTCGTGCTCGCGGCGGGCGGTGCGATAGGCGTGGGCGGCGACGGCCGGGTGCCGCAGGAACACAGCGTGCGTGTGACGGGCCAGCGCGGCCAAGTCGGCGGCCCAGTCGCTAGTCGGTTCGGGAAGCTCGGCGAGCGTCTCGGCGTGCAGTGCGTCGATCATGGCCAGCAGCAGCTCATCCTTGTCCCGGAAGTGCCGGTAGACCGCGGTCGGATGGGCGCCGAGCTCGGCGCCGAGCGCCTGGAAGGTGACCGCGTCCAGGCCACCGCGCTCGGTCAGCGCGAAGGCCGCGTCCAGGATCACGCGCTGGTTCAGGCTGCCGCGGGGGCGCCGCCTCGGCCTAACAGGATCGTCGGTCCGCATGTCTTCATAATACATAGTCATCGCTATTGACTATAAACGTGACTATCTTCATACTCGGGGGCAGGACATCCGCGGCGGAAGGAACGGGCGATGACGGTGGTCCACGAGCAGCAGAACGGCCTGCGCCAGGGGGCGATCGGCATGTCCGACGCGCTGGCCAGCACCTTGTCGAACATGGCGCCGGTAGAGGGCATCTTCATCGTGCTGGTCATCGTGGCCGGCGCGATGGGCACGCTGACCCCGTGGGCGTTCATGCTCGGTGCCGTCGGCATCGCGCTGACCGGCTGGAACGTGGCCCAGCTGGCCCGGCGGATTCCCAGCGCGGGGTCCTACGTGGGGTTCGCCTACCACGGCGCCGGGGCGATCCACCCGAGGCTGGCCCGGCCCGCGGCGGCGTTCACGTTCTACCTGAGCCTGGCGGCGGGGCCGATCACGATCGCGGCCGTGGTGGTGTTCCTCGGCTCCTGGCTGCAGACCGCGGCGTCGCTGCCGAACGCGTGGTGGCTGGTCATCGCGCTGGCCGCGACCACGGTGACCTCGCCGGTCATCCTGCGCGGCATCGTTGCCTCGGCCAAGACGGCGCTAGCGTTCTTCATCGTGGAGGCCGGCGGGCTGCTGCTGGTCTCGCTGGTCATCCTGCTCCGCTCCGGCGGGGCGGTCACCGCGCCGCTGCACGTTCACGGCGGCGCGCCGGGCGGCTGGGGCGGCCTGGCCGGGATCACCTTCGCCACCGCGGTGTCGGGCTTCGTGGGCTGGGAGAACTCGGCAGGCCTGGCCGAGGAGATCCGCAACCCGCGCAAGGTCATCCCGGTCGCGATCCTGGGCTCCATCGCGATAGTGGCCGCGTTGTACCTGGTCTCGACCTGGGCCGCGGTGGCCGGCTACGTGCACTGGAAGGGAGCCGCCGCGGGTACCGCGCGGCTGGGCAGCATCACGAACGCGGCCCCGTTCGTCGAACTGGCCGATCACTACGGTCCCTGGATGCACTGGGGCGTGGTGGCGATCGGGGTGATCAGCCCGGCCGCGTGCTACCTGGCCGCGGTCACTACCTGCTCGCGATGGACCTTCGCCTCGGCTCGCGGCGGCCTGTTGCCCCGGCCGCTGGCCCGGTGCTCGGCCCGGACCGGCGTGCCGGCCGCCGCGGTGGTGCTGTGGGTGGCGATCATCGCGGCGCTGTGCGTGATTCCCTACTTCCTGCTGCACGGAAACGCCGTCACCATCGCCGCCTACGAGGCCGGCATCGGGACCGTGCCGCTGCTGATGGTCTACGTGCTGGCCTCCGCGATCACGCCGGTCTACATCTGGCGGCACGACCGGACCAGCTTCAAGATCACCGCACACGTGCTGCCCAGCCTGGGCGGCGTCGCGGTCGTCGGGTACGGCGTCTATGAGTTCGTGTTGCCGAGCCAGCCGCCGCCGGC
>JASHVM010000439.1:0-3564 GCA_030044595.1 Streptosporangiaceae bacterium | reverse complement strand
ACCCAGGTCTACTTCGAGTCGGGCCGCAGGCTGGCGGGCACGCTGGCCGAGCTCGCCGCCTCGCACGGCGCGGACCGGCGGGCCGTGGTGTGCCGTGAGCTCACCAAGACCCACGAGGAGATCCTGCGCGGCACGCTGGCCGAGCTGGCCTCCTGGGCGGCCGCTACTGCCGAGCAGAACGCGAAGGCCGGGGGCTCACGCGCCGTCCGCGGCGAGATCACGCTTGTCGTCGCCGGAACCGCCCGCGTCAGCCGGCGGCGCGCCGCCGTTCCCGGAGACCGAGGCCGAGGAAGTCCCGGCGCCGGAGGACCCGCCCGAGATCCCGGAGACCGAGGACGACCCGGAGACCGAGGACGACCCGGAGACTGAGGAGGGCCGGCCGGCCGCGCGCCGCAGCGCGGCCGTCAGCCGTCGCAGCCCGGCGCCCCCCGCCGACCCGGGGCTGAAGGCGATGACCGCCGCCAGGCAGGCGAACGGCACGGCCGGCAGCACGTACCGGTAGTCGAACTCGGCGGTGGCCGCCGGGATGACGATCAAGGCCAGCGACAGGGTCCAGGGCAACAGCGCCTCGCCGCCCAGCCGCCGCCAGGCCAGCACGATGCCGCCCAGCCCGACCAGCAGGATGAGCCCGTACACGGTTCCGGGCACCCAGACGTACTCCTGGTACACCCGGATGATCGTGTCGAACGGCGCGGTCATCTGGGTCAGCGGGTTGGCGTGCGCGTAGGCGGCCGCGTAGGAGTTCCAGGGGCCGAGCTTGGCGTCGTCCCAGTCCGGGATCGGCACCGGCTGCGCCCCGAATATGTACCCGCCGTACGTCTGCGCGTTGGGGAACACGTGCCGGTCCCAGGCGAACACCCGCCAGGTGTCGTCGAATACGACCCTGGCGTAGGCCAGCGGCTGCGCCTCGATGGCCCGGATGGCGAAGTTCTGCGCCAGCTTGTTGGGCAGCGGCGAGAACTCCGGCCCGGGGTAACGGCTGAGCGGGGACGTGGTGGACCAGATGTACTCCTGCGCGATCGGCCGCTGGTCCGGCGGAACCGCGGTGCACAGCGCGAGCTCGTCGGCGGGCACGTGCATCTTGGAGCATTCGGCGAACGTCATCACCCGCGAGTAGAGGAACACGCCGTCGGCCTCGCTCATCGCGAACTGGCCGTGCTCGAGGTAGAACACCGCGGCGTAGCCGAAGACGGGGACGAGGCACGCCGCGATGGTGGCCAGGATCTTCCGCCAGTTGAACCACCTGATGATCATGTAGACGGCGAAGACCGCCAGCAGCGGCAGCCCGACCGTCCGCAGCACCGCTCCGAGGCCGAGCAGCAGGCCGACCAGCGCGCACCGGAGGACCGACGGCTCGGGGTCCCACAGCAGCACCGTGGTCGCCAGCATGAGCACGAACAGGAACGGCACGTCGGCCATGATCAGGTGCTCGAGCTCGATCTCGAACCCGTCGTACAGCACCGGGACGGCGGCGAGCGTGGCCAGCCAGGCGGGGACGCCGAAGCGGTGCCGGGCCAGCGCGTAGACCATCACACCTACCGCTAGCCCCATAAGATGTTGCAGGATTGTTACGACGGCGTAGCTATGAAACGGCTCCAGGATCAGCAGGAAGATCGAGTACCCGGACACGCGGGTCGGGTCGAGGCCGAAGTGAACGGTGGTCTGTACGTACTCGAACGAGTCGTTGAACCATGTCTGCCACCGGTACCCGACCTCCGCGTCGGCCCGCAGCAGAAGGGCCGGGGTGAGCACGATGATGAACAGCCGGTGCCCGGCCCAAGTCTGGGCGGCCAGCGAGCGAAGGCGAGCGACGCCGCGCCTTGTCGACCGGGTGGACCCGCCTCGCTGCCCAGATGGCGCGCGCGAGGCGGCCTCAGGCATTACCCTCAAGCCGTACCCTCCTGTGCTGGGGCGATAACCCTGACAATCTATAAACGGCCGGTTCTGTGCGTTCGTCCCTCGCCTACCGTAGTACGATGCGCGACCAGGACAGGCCCCGGGCGGCCGAATCCGCTGACCTGAAGGAGACGACGACGTGGAGCTGACCGTGGTCATGCCCTGTCTCAACGAGGCAGAGACCGTGGTGACGTGCGTCCGCAAGGCTAATGGATTCTTGTCCGCAAGTGGTATCAGCGGCGAGGTGGTGGTGGCCGACAACGGTAGCACCGACGGCAGCCAGCGGATGGCCGCCGACGCGGGCGCCCGGGTCGTGCCGGTCAGCGAGAAGGGTTACGGCAACGCGCTGATGGGCGGCATCGAGGCGGCCCGGGGCAAGTACGTCATCATGGGCGACGCCGACGACAGCTACGACTTCACCAACCTGATGCCGTTCGTCGAGGAGCTGCGCAAGGGCGCGGACCTGGTCATGGGCAACCGGTTCAAGGGCGGGATCGCGCCCGGCGCGATGCCTCCGCTGCACAAGTACCTCGGCAACCCGGCGCTCAGCTTCGTCGGCCGGCTGTTCTTCCGCAGCAGCATCGGCGACTTCCACTGCGGGCTGCGCGGGTTCAGCCGGGACAGCGTGATGGCGCTGCACCTGCAGGCGACGGGGATGGAGTTCGCCAGCGAGATGGTGGTCAAGGCCACGCTGGCCGGCCAGCACGTGACCGAGGTGCCCACCACCTTGGACAAGGACGGCCGGAGCAGGCCGCCGCACCTGCACACCTGGCGGGACGGCTGGCGGCACCTGCGGTTCCTGCTGCTGTACAGCCCCCGCTGGCTGTTCTTCGTGCCCGGCCTGGTGCTGCTCATCGCCGGCCTGGTCATCGGCGCGATCGTCGCGCCGCGCCCGGTCACCATCGGCGCGGTCACCTTCGACGTGGACACGCTGGTCGCCGCCTCCGCGATGGTCGTCATCGGCTTCCAGTCCATCTTGTTCTGGCTGTTCACCCAGGTGTACGCCGGCTCGGAGGGGTTCTTGCCCGAGGAGCCGAAGGTCCAGCGGATCCTCGGCAAGCTCAGCCTGGAACGCGGGTTGCTGCTCGGCGCCGCGATCGGCCTGGCCGGCCTGGCCGGGCTGATCTTCTCGCTGCTGTACTGGAACGGCCAGAAGTTCGGCCACCTCTACTACGAGCACTCGCTGCGCCTGATGATCCCGTCGGTCACCGCGCTGATCGTGGCCTGGCAGGTGATCCTGGGCACGTTCTTCCTGTCGATCCTCGGCATCAAGCACACCCGCCATACCGTGACTGTGTCACCACCGTCCGTTAGGGATGACGCCGTAAATCACCGTGAGCAGTCGGCGGCTGCGCCTA
Organism: Streptosporangiaceae bacterium; assembly: GCA_030044595.1. GTDB lineage: Bacteria > Actinomycetota > Actinomycetes > Streptosporangiales > Streptosporangiaceae > Palsa-504. Next base: position 310 of record JASHVM010000439.1, on the reverse strand, counting down.
GGCTTTAACCCATGCGCACCATCTTGTCGGCCCCGGCCTGGCCTTATGCCAACGGCCCCCGCCACATCGGGCACGTCTCCGGTTTCGCGTTGCCGTGCGACATGTTCAGCCGGTACCAGCGGATGGCGGGCAACCGGGTGCTGATGGTGAGCGGCACCGACGAGCACGGCACGCCGATCCAGGTGCAGGCGGACGCCGAAGGGGTGACCGCCCGCCAGCTCGCCGACCGGTACAACCGGGTGATCGTCGAGGACCTGACCGGCCTGGGCATGACCTATGACCTGTTCACCCGGACCACCACGCTCAACCA
>JASHVM010000438.1:0-5409 GCA_030044595.1 Streptosporangiaceae bacterium | reverse complement strand
CCGCCGCCACGATCACCATGCCGGTGATGATGAACCGGTTCACCGGGATGACCGTGCCGAATACGTGCACGACGTTCTGCGGCAGGATGCTCGGCTCCGGCTGCTGCGTGATGCCGAAGGCGAGCAGCATCGCCGCCTGCAAGACGAGCAGCACGCCGAGCGAGGCGACCATTTTGGCCAGCGGCGGAGAGTTGCGCATCGGCCGGTAGACGACGAACTCGGTGACCGCGCCGACGATGGCCACGAACAGCAGGCTGAGCACGAGGCAGGCCCAGGTCGGCAGGGTCGCGATCTCGCCGGTGTTGAGGGACCAGTAGGCGTATCCGCCGATCATGGCCAGGCCGCCGACGGAGAGGTTGATGACCCCCGACCCGCGGTAGCTGAGCACAACGCCGAGCGAGATGCCCGCGATGAGCGCGCCGGAACCAAGTCCGAGCAGGATGAACAGCAGGATTTCTTGCACTGGTCAGTCCCCAGGGATGTGGTGCGGCGGGATCCATGCCGCGGCCGCCGGTTGCCCCGCGGCCGCGGCACGGCCAGCCCGGCAGATCACGATGGCGGCTGCAGCCAGCCCGCCTCCTTCGTCCAGTGGTTCTTGCCGTTATAGAGGAAGAACTGGGTGCGATCGTTGCAGACCGCCGGGGCCGAGGAGAACATCCCGCAGTCCAGCGACGGCGCGCCGAGCGCGAGCGGACCGGTGAACGCCTTGGCCTTGGCCAAAATCGCGGCCGGGGTGAGGCTGGAGTACCCGATCTCGTTCATGAACCGGTCGATGGTGAGGATCTGCGAGAACGCGACGATGTTCCACGGGTCCGGCGCGTCCGCCGGGGACTCGTACTTCGCCGTCACCGACATGTAGGGCGGCATGCCCGGGTCGGTCGGGTCGCCGTACAGCGAACTGGCGATCGCGTACGTCCAGATCGGGTAGTCGCCGCCGAGGCCGGCCGCGACCTGCCCGTTCAGGCACAGCGGCGCGGAGACGATCTTCTTGGCGTCGGTGATGCCCAGCTGGATGAGGCTCTTGGCGAGGTTCACGCAGCCGGTGGAGTCGCTGTACGGGATCACCATGTCGGCCGTCTGCGCGTGCGCCGCGACGAGCACGCTGGTCAGGTCGGTCTGGCTCTCGTCGTAGCCCACCGCGGTGACCTGGACGCCGGCCGCCTTGAGCCCCGCCTCGATCGCCGCGGCGCCCTCGGTGATCCCGGGGATGTCCGGGTAGACCAGCGCCGCCGTCTTGGCGTGCAGCACGTCCTTGGCGTAGGTGCCGAACGGACCGAGCACGTGCGTGGCGTCGCCGAACAGGATCACGGCGTTCGGCTGCACGCCGTCCGTGCCCGTGGCGGCCACCCCGACGATGACCGGCGTCTTCGTGCCGATGGCCGTGTAGAAGGGCTGGACGCCGATCGCGACGCCGCCCTCGCCGATGACGTCGATGCTCTTATTGGCCGCAAACTGCTGCCCGCACGTCGTGCCCTCCGCGTCGGTGTTGGCGATGAAGCAGGTGACCAGCTTCAGCGGGTGGCCGTCCACCCCGCCGAGCTGAGCATTGATGTACTTGACCGCCGTCTCGGCGCCGGTGGTGGCCAGCGGGCCGACGGCGCTCGCGCCGCCCTGCTGGTTGAGCCAGCCGATGTCGACCGGCGCCAGGGAGTTGTTGGCCGGGCCGGACTTACCGGCGGTATAGGTCAGGTAGTTCGTGACGGACTGGGCGCCCGCCCCCCCGGTAGCGGTGCTGGCCGGCAGGGGCGTGGCCGGCGCCGAACTGGTCGGCGGTGTGGTCGTAGTGGGGCTTGAACTGCTGCTGCAGCCCGCCGCGGCCAGCGCCGCCGCGGCGGCGACGGCGAAGCCGGCGAACCCAAGTCTGCGATGTCTTCGCACGTTGGTTCCTCCTGGGTGATAAGTCCTCACAACTTCGCTCACGACCCGGCTGACCCCGCGGGGCGGCCGGCGATCCTTCGCCGGCGGAGAGGAAAGCAGCTGGGTGGGCCAGATCGGGCTCCTCGCATGCGTGACAGGAATTCGCTCCATCGCATTCTCCGAGGGCATCGAGAAACCCGCATGAAATACCCCCTCAGGAAAAAACCAGCACCTGACCTCCGTCAACTATTGTGGGTAACGATCCAGGTCACAATCGCGTCAAGTGTTCGGTGGGCACATATTCGCGGCTGGCAAATTGGCGGCTGACGCCAATGCCAGGAATGCTGCCGCGGCGGAAGCTGGTGCTGTTGACGTTCGTGCTGTACCAGCAGGCCTGGCAGCGGCCGTGAAGAAGGGCGGGCAGATGGCGGCCACCGGCGGCGTGGTGCTTGAGCTGGACGGGCTGACCGTCGCGTACGACCGTGCGCCGGTCGTGCGCGACCTGACGCTGGCCGTCGGCCGCGGTGAGGTCGTCGCCCTGCTCGGCGCCAACGGCGCGGGCAAGACCACCACGCTGCGGGCGATTTCCGGACTGCTGAAGGCGGTCAGCGGCACGGTCCGGCTAGCCGGCCGCGACCTGGCCGGCGTCTCCCCGACCTCGCGGGCGCGGCTGGGCCTGGTGCACGTCCCGCACGATCGCGGGATCTTCTTCGGCCTGACGGTCGCCGAGCACTTCCGGCTGAACGGTACACCCCGCCCGGCCGAGATGGACGCCGCGTTCGACCAGTTCCCGGCGCTGCGCAAGCTGCGCGACCGCAAGGCTGGCTTGCTGTCCGGCGGCGAGCAGCAGATGCTCGCGATCGCGAGGGCGCTCAGCCGCGAGCCGAAATTGCTGATGCTCGACGAGATGAGCCTGGGCCTGGCCCCGGTGGTCGTGGACCGGCTGCTGCCCGTGATCAAGGAGTCCGCGACCGGCAGCGGGACCGGGGTGCTGCTCGTCGAGCAGCACGTACACCTGGCGCTGAAGATCGCCGACCGCGGCTACATCTTGTCCCACGGCGAACTGGCGGCCAGCGGCAGCGCCGAACAGCTGAGCAAGGACGACGCGCTGCTCGCGGCCAGCTATCTCGGCGGGACCGCAGGCGAGGCTGCCGGCTGAGGCCCGGCTTCAGCCGACCCGGTTGAGCGGGGTTCCCTGGGCAGCGCCGGCTTCCTGGGCCCTGGCCGGCCCGCGCAGCACGTGCGCCACGCCGACGGCGATCACAGCGCCGGCCACCGGGCCGATCAGGTAGACCCACCAGGTGGACAGGTTGCCGATGGCCACGTCGGGCCCGAAGCTGCGGGCGGGGTTCATCGAGGCGCCGTCGTACGGGCCGCCCATCGTGCCCCAGGCCAGGATGTAGGCGCCGACGGCGAGCGGGATGAACGGCCCGTTCAGCTTCGGCCCGTTGGCCAGGTTCAGGATCATCAGCACCAGGCCGAAGGTGATGATGGCCTCGAACCCGGCGGCTTGCCACGACTGCCCGGGCTTGGGCATCGTGGCCGCCAGGTGGCCCTCCCGGCCGAAGAAACCCCGGGCCAGCAGCGACCCGCAGACCGCCGCCGCGAACTGGACGACCCAGTAGACCGCGGCCATGATCCAGCCCATGTCCCTGCGCAGCGCGAAGGCCAAGGTGGTGGCCGGGTTGAAGTGAGCCGAGATGTCACCCAGGAAGTAGACCGCCACCACCAGCCACAGCGCCGACACGAGCGACAGCACCAGCACCGTCTGCCAGGGCTGCAGCGCGTGGCCGCCGTACCGGGCCAGGATGGCTGCGCCGCCGGACAAGATGAACGTCAACCCGGCCATGCCGATGAACTCGGCCAGCAGCCGGCGCAGCCGGTGGTCGGGGTTGGTCCAGTCGGCGTAACCTCGCGTGCCGCCGACCGAGGCGATGAAGGCCGCCTTGCCGATCGGCTCCATGCGGTGAGCCGCCCGGTCGGCCTCGGTGCCCGGGGTGGCCACGTCAGGACTTCTGGCTGCCGGACGGGCCGGACGGCAGGTCGGCGGTGCCGGGATGGGTGAGGTTGATGGGAATGACGACCCGGTCGTACAGCTCTTCGCTAACGCCTTTGTCGAGGGCGGCTTGCTTGAGGGTCAGGTCATGGTCGATGGCGTAGTAGGAGATCTCGGCGGCCTTGTCGTAGCCGATGACGGGGGACAGCGCGGTGACCATCATCACCGAGTTGTCGATGTTCTCGGTCAGCTTCTTCTCGTTCAGCTTGGTGCCCTCGACCATGAACTCGCGGAAGTGGTCGCACATGTCGGCCATGATCAGCGCCGAATGCAGGTAGTTGGCGATCAGGATGGGGCGGAACGCGTTGAGCTCGAAGTTGCCCTCGGCGCCGCCCATGGTGACCGCCGCGTCGGAGGCGATGACCTGGATGGCGACCATCAGCATCGCCTCGGCCTGGGTGGGGTTGACCTTGCCCGGCATGATCGAGGACCCGGGCTCGTTCTCCGGGAAGATCAGCTCGTGGATCCCGGTGCGCGGGCCGGACCCCAGCCAGCGCAGGTCGTTGGCGATCTTGAACAAGGTGACCGCGGCCGCCTTCAGCCCGGCGTGCGCGCGGACCATCCGGTCCAGCGTGCCCTGCGCGGTGAACTTGTCCGCCGCGGTCACGTACGCGGCGCCCGTCATCGAGGCGATCTGGGCGGCGACCTGCTCGCCGAACCCGGCCGGGGCGTTCAGCCCGGTGCCGACCGCGGTCCCGCCCATCGCTACCACCAGCAGCCCGGCCGTGGCCCGCTCGACCTCGGCGATCGCGTCATCCAGCGCCCCGGCGTACCCGGACCACTCCTGGCCGACGGTCAGCGGTACCGCGTCCTCCAGGTGCGTCCGGCCGATCTTGACCACATCCGCCCACTGCTTGGCTTTGGCGTCGAGGGCGTCCCGCAGCCGCTTCAGCGCCGGGATCGTCTTCTCAGTGGCCATCTTGTGCGCGGCGATGTGCATCGCCGTCGGGAACGTGTCGTTGCTGGACTGGCCCATGTTCACGTGATCGTTCGGGTGAACGGGCTGCTGCGAGCCGAGCGTGCCGCCGACCAGCTGGATGCACCGGTTGGAGATCACCTCGTTCAGGTTCATGTTGGACTGGGTCCCCGACCCGGTCTGGAACACGTACAACGGGAACTCGGTATCCAGCGCCCCGGAGGTCACCTCGTCGCACACCCGCTCGATCAGCTCCCCCTTCCAGGCAGGCAGCCGCCCAGCCGCCGTGTTGACGATGGCTGCCGCCTTCTTCACGTACCCGTACGCGTGGTACACCTCCTTCGGCATCCGGTCGTTCCCGATGTTGAAATGCTGCAGGCTCCGCTGCGTCTGCGCCCCCCAGTAATGGTCCGCCGGTACCTCCACCACGCCCAGGCTGTCGAACTCGCGCCGCATCCCGGTGGCGTCCAGCCCGATCGGCAGGTCCAGGACCTTCGGTGCTTCCTCATGCGTATTCGTCATGATGCCCACTTTCGTCTCAGTTCGCCGTCCGCGGCAAGGGGGCAGATGGCGCCGACGC
>JASHVM010000437.1:0-2868 GCA_030044595.1 Streptosporangiaceae bacterium | reverse complement strand
CGCCGGGCTGTTCAAGTCGGCCGACGGCGGCCGCAGCTGGCAGGAGCTGCCCGGGCTGCGCGGCCACGGGTCGGGGCCGTCGTGGCAGCCGGGCGCGGGCGGGATGTGCCTGCACACGATCATGCTGGACCCGGCACGCCAGGGGCGGATGTTCGCGGCGATCTCGGCGGCGGGCGCGTTCCGGTCCGACGACGGCGGGCGCAGCTGGCGGCCGGTCAACCGGGGCCTGCACTCTGAGGGCATCCCCGACCCGGATGCCGAGGTGGGGCACTGCGTGCACCGGCTGGCGATGCACCCGTCGCGGCCGGACGTGCTGTACATGCAAAAGCACTGGGACGTGATGCGCAGCGACGACGCGGGCGAGTCGTGGCGCGAGGTCAGCGGCAACCTGCCCACCGACTTCGGGTTCCCGATCGACGTGCACGCGCACGAGCCGGACACCGTCTACGTCGTCCCGATCACCAGCGACGCGCAGCACTTCCCGCCCGACGGCAGGCTGCGGGTGTACCGGAGCCGGACCGGCGGCGATGAGTGGGAGCCGCTGACCAAAGGCCTGCCGCAGGAGCACTGCTACGTCAACGTGCTCCGCGACGCGATGGCCGTCGACTCGCTGGAGGACTGCGGTATCTACTTCGGCACCACCGGCGGGCAGGTCTACGCCTCCGCCGACGCGGGAGACACCTGGGACCCGGTCGTCCGTGATCTGCCCGCCGTACTCTCGGTCGAGGTGCAGACCCTGCCATGATCCGGGTCATCCTGCCCGCGCACCTGCGGGCGCTGGCCCGCGTGGACGGCGAGGTGCGGCTCGACGTTGCGGGTCCGGTTACCCAGTGCTCCGTGCTCGACGCGCTGGAGGCCCGGTACCCGATGCTCCGCGGGACGATCCGCGATCACCAAAGCGGGAAGCGACGGGCGTTCGTCAGGTTCTTTGCGTGCCAGCAGGACCTGTCTCACGAACCACCGGAGGCGCCGCTGCCGGACGTCGTGGCCAGTGGCGCCGAGCCGTACCTGATCGTCGGGGCCATGGCGGGCGGGTAGCGGCCGGAGGGCCCGCTGGCCTTTGCGGCCCTCCGGCTTCGCTGCGATCGAGGGCTGGATGCTACGGCGCTACCCCGGCCCGGTCACTCCCGGCCGAAACTATCGAATTCTCCGTTTCGGACGCCGCCGAGGAAAGCGTGCCATTCTTCCGAGGTAAATCGAAGAACTGGCCCTCCGGAGTCCCGGCTGTTGCGGACACCGATCTCGCCCTCGGGCAGACTCGCCACCTCGACGCAATTGCCGTTGGAGAAGCTCAGCGAGCTCTTAACCCAGTAAGAACCTGACTCTGGCGTTTCGGCTGGATTTCCGAGCGTAGGTCTTCCCACCGTTGGTACCTCACTGATTGCTGGTGATTAGTCCGAAAAAAATATAAGCTACGCAATGTAGGTGATCCCCTACTAATCGTAGTCTTTGATCTATAAGTTTAACAGCATCACCGGTACTTACGGTGCTGCTTTCCGCAAATGTAACTGGTCAGCCGCCTGCTGGCCGCGAGGGCCAAGCAGAAGCAGAAAGTATCCGGCTGTCCGCGTTGCGTTAGGCATTTGCGTGGCGCTCGGCGCCTGACCAGTCCGACTCCGCCGTCTTGAGGATGAGCGCCTTGGACTCGGCCGGGTCGAGCGACGTCTCCCAGAGCATCTGGAACGCAATCCGGTGCAGGTAGGTTTCCCTCTCCCCCTCCAGGATGAAGCCGCTCTTCAGATGCTCGGTGCTGACCACGTCTTGCAGCATCGCATCACTGCCGTCGCCGAAGCCGAATATGACAAAGGACTCGCCGAACACCGTGTGCTGCGTATCGAGGGGGAGAATCCGCAACGTCAGATTCGGCCGCTCAGCCTCCAGCGCCAGCCGCTGAAGCTGCTCATGCATTACCGACTCATCGCCGATCCGGCGCTTCAAGACCGATTCATCCAGCACGACCGAAAGTTGCAGTCCCTCGCGATTCAGCACCTGCTGGCGTCGCATGCGGACCCGGACCATCCGCCCGATCATGCCAGGCGCAATCGGCTCGACCCGGCTGTAACTGCCGATGATGTGCCGGGCGTAGGCTTCCGTTTGCAGCAGGCCAGCGACAACGTCAACGTGCCAGATGGCGATGGATGTCGCCTCGTGCTCCAGGCCGATGAACTGCTGATAGTCCTCGGAGAGGCTGTCGGTGAATTCCTCCCACCAGCCCTTCTGGGCCGCATCTTCGGCGAGCCCGAGGAGGAGCGTGCGCTGGGCGCCGGCCACCTCGTAGTAGTCCAGCAACCGCTCGACTTCCCGTGGCCGCAGGCCGGTCCTGGCCCGCTCGTACCGGCTGATCTTGGACGGCGACCATTTCAGCGCGGCGGCGACCGCATCGCCGCTCTTGCCCTTGCTCTCCCTGATCCCGCGCAGTTCGGCGGCGAGCCGGCGCCGCCGCACCGTGGGGCTGCCTGGCGCGTTCATCGGGCGTCCTCCTCCTCGGTGCCCGCGGGTAGACCAGCATGAGAGTCACGCAGATTTCACGGAAACAATTTATGAAACCTTTACCGCACGGTACCTCGCTCATCGTAACCGGGGGCGCGGGATTCTTCACGGGCATGACGGCGATTCCCTCCGGGAGGGTCGGCTCCCCCGGGCTATGCCGCCTGCCCCGGGCACCGCGCTTGGCCCGGCGCCCACGAGGCTTCGGCACCGACCGCCCAGGGTCGGCCCCGAACGCATGAAACCCGGAGTCACCGCGTTGGAACGCTGCGGACTCCGGGCAAAGTCGGACCCAGGCCCGACCGCCGACTAAGCCCGGCGATAAAGGACCTGCCGCGGTTGCCGGTACGTCATGCCAAACGGCCTGCCGCGAATTGAGAA
>JASHVM010000436.1:0-4225 GCA_030044595.1 Streptosporangiaceae bacterium | reverse complement strand
TTCGTAGACGTACCCGGGGACGTTCTGCCGGGCGCAGCGCACCGCGGCCCGGTCGACGTCGACGGCGTGCACCTCGGCCCCGTCCACGGTCGCGGCCAGCGCGGCGGCGATCGCGCCTGCCCCGCAGCACAGGTCGACGATGACGTCTCCGGGCCGGGCGAGGGCGGCGGCACGCTGGACGAGGAACTCGGTGCGGCGGCGGGGCACGAACACTCCCGGACCGACGGCGATCCGCAGGCCGCAGAACTCCGCCCAGCCGAGGACCTGCTCGAGGGGGAGGCCCGCCGCGCGCCGATCCACCATCGCGTCGAGCTCGCCCGGACTTCGCGCGGCCGAGACGATCAGCCTGGCCTCGTCCTCGGCGAATACGCAGCCCGCCGCCCTCAGCCTGCTGACCACCAGCGGCGCCGGGTCAGCCGGCGTTATCGCCGGATCCTTTGAGCAGGGACCGCAGCACGTACTGCATGATGCCGCCGTGCCGGTAATAGTCGGCTTCACCCGGGGTGTCGATGCGGACGACAGCGCGGAACCGCTTACCGTCGGCCGTCACCACGACCTCGTTCGGTATATGTCCTGAATTGATTTCCTCGATGCCGCGGATGTCGAAGGTCTCGCGTCCGGTCAGGCCCAGCGAAGCGGCCGACTCGCCGGGGCGGTACTGCAGCGGCAGCACGCCCATGCCGATCAGGTTGGACCTGTGAATGCGCTCGAAGGACTCGACCAGGACCGCGCGCACGCCGAGCAGCAGGGTGCCCTTCGCGGCCCAGTCGCGGGACGAGCCCGAACCGTATTCCTTGCCGCCGAGCACGATCAGCGGGGTACCCTCCGCCAGGTAGCGGCGCGACGCCTCGTAGATCGACAGCTGCTCGCCGTCCTTGACGGTCACGCCGCCCTCGGTACCCGGCGCGAGCTGGTTGCGCAGCCTGATGTTCGCGAACGTGCCGCGGATCATCACCTCGTGGTTGCCGCGCCGCGACCCGTAGGAGTTGAAGTCGCGCCGGTCGACCCCCTGGGCGATCAGGTACCGCCCGGCCGGGCTGTCGGTCTTGATCGCGCCGGCCGGCGATATGTGGTCGGTGGTCACCGAGTCGCCGAGCATGGCCAGCACGCGGGCTCCGGTGATGTCGGTGACCGGCTCCGGCTTGACCGGCATCCCGTCGAAGTACGGCGGGCGGCGCACGTAGGTCGACCCGTCCTCCCAGGCGAACGTGTCTCCCGCGGGGACGCGCAGCCCGCGCCAGTTGTCGTCGCCGTGGAAGACGTCGGCGTAGTCGCGGGTGAACATTTCCTCGGCCACCGCGTTCTGCACCACCTCGGCGACGTTCTCCGGGGACGGCCAGATGTCGGCCAGGTAGACCGGCTGGCCTGCGTCATCGGAGCCGAGCGGCTCGCTGGCCAGGTCGATGTCCATCGTCCCGGCCAGCGCGTAGGCGACCACGAGCGGCGGCGAGGCCAGGTAGTTCAGCTTCACGTCCGGGTTGATCCGGCCCTCGAAGTTCCTGTTCCCCGACAGCACGGAGACCACGGCCAGGTCGTTGTCGTTCACCGCCTCGCTGATCGCGGGCGGGAGCGGCCCGGAGTTCCCGATGCAGGTGGTGCAGCCGTAGCCGACCAGGTTGAAGCCGAGTTTGTCCAGGTAGGGCAGCAGCCCGGCGCGCTCGTAGTAGTCCATGACGACCTTGGATCCGGGCGCCAGCGTGGTCTTCACCCACGGCTTGCGGTTCAGGCCCTTCTCCACCGCGTTCTTGGCCAGCAGGGCGGCGCCGACCATCACCGACGGGTTGGACGTATTCGTGCACGAGGTGATCGCGGCGATCACCACGCTGCCGTGGTCGACACTGGTCGTCGTGCCGTCCTCCAGGGTGACCTGGATGGGGTTCGACGCCCGGGTGCCGTCGCTGGGCGCCACCGGGTCCGAGGCCGGGAAGGTCCCGGCGAGGCCGTTGTCCAGGCTGGTCTCGGTCACGTAGTCCGGCAGGGCGTCCCGGAAGGCGGTCTTGGCGTCGGCGAGCGCGATCCGGTCCTGCGGGCGCTTCGGGCCCGCGATCGACGGGACCACGGTGGACAGGTCCAGGGTGAGCTGCTCGGAATACCTCAGCTCACGGTCCGGGTCGTGCCACAGTCCCTGCTCCTTGGCGTACGCCTCGACCAGGTCAACCTGCTCGCGCGGACGGCCCGTCAGCGCGAGGTAGTCCAGCGTGCTGGCGTCGATGGGGAAGATCGCGCAGGTGGAGCCGAACTCCGGTGACATGTTGCCGATGGTGGCTCGGTTAGCGACCGGTACCGCGGCCACCCCCTCGCCGCAGAACTCGACGAACTTGCCGACCACGCCGTGCTTGCGCAGCAGCTCGGTGATGGTGAGCACGAGGTCGGTGGCGGTCGCGCCGCTGGGCAGCTCGCCGGTCAGCCGGAACCCGACGACCTTCGGGATGAGCATGGAAACCGGCTGGCCGAGCATGGCCGCTTCGGCCTCGATCCCGCCGACGCCCCAGCCCAGCACCCCCAGGCCGTTCTGCATCGTGGTGTGCGAGTCGGTGCCCAGGCAGGTGTCCGGGTACGCCGTGCCGTCCCTGGTCATCACGACCCTGGCCAGGTACTCGATGTTCACCTGGTGCACGATGCCGGTCCCGGGCGGGACCACCTTGAACTGGCCGAACGCGTCCTGGCCCCAGCGCAGGAAGCCGAACCGCTCCCGGTTGCGACCAAACTCGATCTCCACGTTCCTGGTGAACGCGTCCGGTCGGCCGAACACGTCGGCCACCACCGAATGGTCGATGACCAGCTCGGCGGGGATGAGCGGGTTGATCTTCCTGGGGTCTCCGCCCAGGGCCTGCATGGCCTCGCGCATGGCGGCCAGGTCGACGACCGCCGGCACGCCGGTCAGGTCCTGCAGGATCACCCGGGCCGGGGTGAACTGGATCTCGGTGTCGGGCTTCTGGCCGGGATCCCAGTGCGCGAGCGCCGTGATGTGGCCGGCCGCGATGTTGGCGCCGTCTTCGTTGCGGAGCAGGTTCTCCAGCAGGATCTTCAGGCTGAACGGGAGGCTATCCGACCCGTCCACCGCGTCCAGCCGGTAGATCTCGTACCGCTGGCCCGCGGCCTGAAGCGTCGATCGGCTGCCGAAGCTGTTCACGGTCATCGTCGCTGCGCCTCCTCGCTCGCGCCTAACGTCTCACCCCGCTCAACCTACAGTATCTCGATATCAAGGTACTTGGGAGGGCCGGTTTCCCGGCTGAGGTCCGGCGGCAGGCCAGCCGCCGCAATTCCGGGATCCCTTATTCCGAACGGACCGTGCTGTTCCGTCTCGCGACCGCGATCGCGCCCCACTCGAACAAGCAGACCAAGGCGAGCACGATGGGCAAGATGATCAGCGGCGCCGACGCGCTCCCGTTCGGGTGGTTCGGCTTGATGACGTGCGCGATCACCCCGACAAAGAGCCCGTAGATCACGGCCCCGGCCACCGGCCACATGATGAGACCGGTGGTCTTCGACCTGAAGTTGTTGTAGCCCACGCCGTAATGAACCGGCACGCGGGCATCCGCCGGAAGCGTGACCCACCCGTACGCCGCGATGCCGATGATCACGCCGAGCAGCAGACCGCCGATTACCAGCGACACCGTGGCCATGGCCGCTCACCCTATCCCCGATCCGTGCAAACCCCCTGGCTCACTAGGATAACGCTGTAACCGTCGGATCCGTGCCGGAGAGGACGTCACGCAATGCGCTTCGCGATCAAGACACGCCCCGAGCACCAGACGTGGGAGGAGATCCGCGACGCGTGGATCGCGGCGGACGAGATCCCGCTGTTCGAGTCGGCGTGGAACTGGGACCACTTCTACCCGCTGACCGGCGACCTGACCGGGCCGAACTTCGAAGCGTGGACCATGCTGGCCGCGATGGCGCAGGCGACCCGGCGGATACGGATCGGCTGCCAGGTCACCGGCATGATCTACCGCCACCCGGCGGTGCTAGCCAACATGGCCGCCACCGTCGACATCATCTCCGGCGGGCGGCTGGAACTCGGGCTTGGCGCCGGCTGGAACCAGATGGAGTGCGACGCGTACGGGATCGACCTGCCGCCGCTGCGCGAGCGGTTCGACCGGTTCGATGAGGGTGTCCAGGCCATCATCGGCTTGCTGAGCCAGACCACCACGACGTTCGCTGGCCGGTACGTGCGGCTCACCGAGGCCCGATGCGAGCCGAAGCCGGTACAGCAGCCGCATCC
>JASHVM010000435.1:0-5245 GCA_030044595.1 Streptosporangiaceae bacterium | reverse complement strand
GTCCGCCTGCTTGACGACCTGCTTGCGGTAGAGCTGGAAATACGGGTAGTGCAGCAGCAGCGGGTACATGTCCTCGGAGGTGTTCTTGAAATCCCACCTGGCGTAGTCGGTGAACCCCTCGTGCTGCGGGTGCACGCCGAGGCGCTCGTCGTACGGGACGTACATCGAATTCGCCGCGTCGCGCCAGGACGCGGCCTCCTCGGTCGACACGCCGAGGGCTTCGGCCGCGTCGGGCAGCTTCATCGCCGCGTCCGCGGCGCAGGACAGGTTCCGCTGCGCCATCAGGTTGGTGTATACGTTGTTGTCCTTGATCGCGCTGTACTCGTCCGGCCCGGTCACGCCCTCGATCCGGAAATGCCCCATCGCGTCGTGCTGGCCCAGCGACCGCCACAGCCGCGCGGTCTCGACCAGCAGCTCCAGGCCGACCTCGCGCTCGAACGTCGAATCTTCGGTGGCGTCCAGGTAGCGGATGACCGCGTCGGCGATGTCCGCGTTGATGTGGAACGCGGCGGTCCCGGCCGGCCAGTAGCCGGAGCATTCCTGGCCGCGGATGGTCCGCCACGGGAACGCGGACCCGGCCAGGCCCAGGTCGGCCGCGTGCTGTTTCGCCTCGGCCAGCACCATATGCCGCCAGTGCAGCGCGTCGGCTGCGGCGGACGGTTGCGTGTACATGAGCACTGGCAGTACGAATGTCTCGGTGTCCCAGAACGTGTGCCCGTCGTAGCCGCTGCCGGTCAGACCCTTGGCCGCGATCGGCCGGTACTCCGCTCGCGCCCCCGCCTGCAGTATGTGGAACAGCCCGAAGCGGACGGCCTGCTGGATCTCGGCGTCGCCATCCAGTTCGACGTCGGCACCGTCCCAAAACTCGTCGAGGTATTGCCGCTGTTCGGCCAGCAGGCCGTCCCAGCCGGTCAGGTGGGCGGCGGCCAGCGCTCCGACCACCTGATCGATCAGCGCGGGCCTGGACCGCTGGCTGGACCAGCCGTAGCTGAGGTACTTCGCGATGCGCAGCTGTTCACCGGGGGACACCTCGCTCGCCACCGTGGTCCGGCCCAGGTCGGGATAGGACTCGGTGCGCAGCACTTTCTTCTCCGGGCCGAATATCTCGTGGGACATCGCGGCCGCCATCCGGAGCCCGCTGACTCGCGTCCTGTGGACGAGCACGGCACGCGGCGGCGTACCGTCGTAGGTCTGGTGCTCCTCGCTGACCAGCGGAGATTCGAGGATCGTGGCCAGGCGTGGGTCGTTCCCACGCTTCGGCATCTCCTCGTTGGTGACGAGCTCGGACTGAAGCACGATCCGCAGCGGCTGGTCCACCGGCTCGACCGTGTAGCTGATCGCCGCGATCGCCCGCTGGGTCAGCGACACCATCCGCACCGAGGTCAGCCTGATCCTGGCGCCGGCCGGGGAGGACCAGTCGACGGTCCGAGTCAGCGTGCCCGCGCGCAGGTCGAGGACGCGCTCGTGTGAGTGCAAGGTCCCGTACCTGATGTCGAACGGCTCATCGTCGACCAGCAGCCGGATTATCTTTCCGTTGGTGACGTTGATGACGGTCTGCCCGGCGTCGGGGTAGCCGTAGCCCGCCTCGGCGTACGGCAGGGGCCGGACCTCGTACATGGAGTTGAGGTAAGTGCCAGGCAGCCCGTGCGGGTCGCCCTCATCCAGGTTGCCGCGCAGCCCGATGTGCCCGTTCGACAGCGCGAACACCGACTCGCTCTGCGGGAGGAGGTCCAGGTCGAATTCCGTCTCAACGAGCCGCCAGGGCTCCGTCCCGTACGCCGCGTGCTTGATCATCTGGCGCCTGCCTCTGATTGGCCGTCGGAGTCAAGAAGCTCCGCCAGGTCCTTGACTACGATGTCGGCGCCGTGCTCCCGCAGGGCCTGAGCCTGGCCCACCCGGTCCACGCCTACCACCAGCGCGAACCCGCCGGCCCGGCCGGCGGCCACTCCAGCCTGCGCGTCCTCGAACACGGCCGCATGGTCCGCGGTCACGTTGAGCGCCGCGGCGGCGGCGAGGTACGTGTCCGGCGCCGGCTTCCCGCGCAGCCCGCGCTGCTTGGTGATCACCCCGTCTATCCGGACATCGAACAGTCCCGCGATGCCTGCCGAATCCAGGACCTGCACGGTATTCGCGCTCGCCGAGACGATCGCGGTGGATATTCCCTTGTCCTTAACCGCACGAATATAGGCGATACTGCCCTGGTACACCTGGACGCCCCCGGCGGCGAGCTTCGCGAGAACCAGGTCGTTCTTGCGATTGCTCAGCCCGTATATGGTCGGCGTCCCCGGCGGGTCATCCGGCGTGCCTTCGGGAAGATGGATCCCCCTGGACTCAAGGAATGACCGGGTTCCATCCAGCCTTGGCTTGCCGTCGACGTAGGCGTCGTAATCGGCGTGCGCATCGAACGGGACGAACTCGGTACCCGTCGCTTCGGCGCGGGAACGGAGGAACTGGTCGAACATCTCCTTCCACGCCGCCGCGTGCACCACCGCCGTCTGCGTCACGACTCCGTCCATGTCGAACAGGCAGGCTGATACGTCATCAGGAAGCCCGAACATAAGCCCCTCCGCCGCCCTCCGCTTGAATTACGCCGGGAAGTCCGGCTTGTCCTGAAGAACCTCGAGGTCGGCCTTGGCCAGTTCCTCGATATTGACGTCCTTAAAGGTGACCACACGCACATTCTTGACGAACCTGGCGGGACGGTACATATCCCATACCCAAGCGTCCCGCATTGTGACTTCGAAGAAGACCTCGCCGTTTCCGCTTGACCTGACGTTCAGCTCGACGTCATTTGTGAGATAGAATCTGCGCTCGGTCTCGACCACGTGCGTGAACAATCCAACCACGTCGCGGTACTCGCGGTAGAGCTGAAGCTCCATCTCGGCCTCGTACTTCTCAAGGTCCTCCGCGCTCATGAGTCCATTCTCCTCTCGTTTTCCCCGGATGCACCCGTCAGGCTCACCCTGGAGCCACCGGCGGCGGCCTGCATGGCGGCCACCGGATCCAGCAGACTCATGGCGTCCGCCGGGTCCCTGGCGGCCATCAGATCCGTCGGATCCGTGGGGTCCATCGGGTCTATCGGTGCGGGGTCCAGCGGGACTGTCAGGGTCCCCGCCGCGCGCACGTTCACGAACGAATACCGGTGCACGGGGCATGGCCCGTGCTCGGTCAGGGCGCGTACGTGCTCATCGGTGTTGTATCCCTTGTGCCGGTCAAACCCGTACCAGGGATAACGCTCGTGCAGGTCCCGCATCATCCGGTCCCTGCTGACCTTGGCCACGACCGAGGCGGCGGCCACCGAAGCGGTGACCTGATCCCCCTTCCAGACCGCAAGGGCGGGGACGCCGAGGCCGCGGACGGGGAAGCCGTCGGTCAGCACGTAGCCCGGCTGACAGCGTAGGCCGGCGAACGCCCGGCGCATGCCGGACACGTTGCACACGTGCAATCCGGTCGCGTCGATCTGGTCGGAACCGATGACCACGACGTGCCAGTCCAGGGCCCAGCGGAGCACCTCGGCGTACGCGTCCTCCCTGGCCGCTGGGGACAGCAGCTTGGAGTCAGCCAGGCCGCGTATCCGCCGGATGCTGGCCGGGTCGAGGACCACGGCCGCTACCACCAGCGGTCCTGCGCACGCACCCCGGCCGGCCTCGTCAATGCCCGCCACGGGGGTGAACCCGGCTCGCGCGAGCGCCGTCTCGTAGGCGCCGAGTCCCGCGTCACGCCTGGGCGTGTAGCCCGGGTACCGGGGATACAGGCCCCGGCCGTGAGCTGCGGGCAGTGAAGGGGTGGTAGCGGCCAGCGCGACTGGGGACGAGGGATGCAGGCCGTCGACGGCCGGCGCATCAGGATGGCGGGTCATGACATTCGCAGCGTACGCCAGATATCGCGGTCGCGCGGACTACGCCGTCCGGGCCGCGTACCTGGGAGTTAGGGACCCGGCGGCCGGGTCTTCGGATCCGGTCGACGGCGACCGGTAATGCGCATCCGGACCCGGCGCTGCAGCCAGGTTACGGGGATGGCCGCGGCGAAGCCCAGCGTCAGCGGGACAGCGGGACCGGCAGGTTCGAGGCGGGCCGACAGCAGATCAGACGAACCCGCGGGGCGCGACGGCGCGGCGCTGGATGTGTTGAGCGCTGGCTGCTGGAAGGTAGCCGGAATGGGCAGGAACCGCCACCGGCTCGGCGGCCAGATGATCACGAAGGCCCGGCCGATCACCGCGCTTTCCGGAATCGTGCCGCCGCCCGGATCGTTCTGGTGGTCCCGGGAGTCATCAGACAAGTAACGGTTGTCCCCCATGACCCAGAGCCGGCCGGGCGGCACGACGATGTTGAACCTGATGAGCGAGGGAGCCGATCCGGGGTACAGGTACGACTGCTCGTTCAGCGGGACGCCGTTGACCGTGACCCGGCCCTGCGCGTCGCAGCAGGCCACGTGGTCGCCGGGCAGCCCGATGACCCGCTTGATGAGGATGTCTCCGGGGTGCCCGAAGCCGAACATGCTGGCGAAGCCGTCAAAGAACTGCTGGAAGACATTCCCGCTGGTCGGCACCGATCCCGGATCCCAGGAGCCGTCGCCGTTGAAGACCACGATGTCGCCGCGGTGGATGGGGCGTGTGTGGTAGACGATCTTGTTGACCAGGATCCGGTCATTGATCTCGAGCGTGTTCTCCATCGACCCTGACGGAATCCAGAACGCCTGGATCGCGAAGGTCTTGATGACCACCGCGAGCAGGAGCGCGATCACGATGAGGATCGGCAGCTCGCGCCAGAACGACCGCCGCTTGCCCTTGCGCTGGACCGGCGGCCCGTCGGTGTCAGCTCCGGGCGCGGACCCCGAGGCGTCGCCGTCTGCGGTTTCCTTCTCCGCTGATGAGGCGGCCGCACCGGGATGCCCCGCCGGCTCGTTGCCCTCCGCGTCCTGCGCGGCCTGGTCTGCCGTCGCGTCCTGGTCTGCCGCTGCGTCGGATCCGGTGTTCGATCGAACCGCTCGTCCGGAGTCTCGCGCTTCGGATGCGGCGCTCTCGTCCGGATCGCTCACGCGGACCCACACCCCTCATCGACCGTGACAGTCACGCAGTCGAGCTTAGCCGCGAACAGGCCCTGTCCCGCGCGGGGAAAGGCTGGCGGGCTTCGCCGCGGACCGGCTCAGTCCCGCGCGGGGAAAGGCTGGCGGGCTTCGCCGCGGACCGGCTCAGTCCCGCGCGGGGAAAGGCTGGCGGGCTTCGCCGCGGCCAGCTTACGGCGAG
>JASHVM010000434.1:0-3529 GCA_030044595.1 Streptosporangiaceae bacterium | reverse complement strand
CTCGTGCTGGACGAGGCCACCAGCGCCCTGGACACCGAGACCGAGCGCGCCGTGCAGAAGGCGTTCGACACCCTCGCGCAGGGCCGAACTACCATCACCATCGCGCACCGGCTGTCCACCGTGCGCAACGCCGACCAGATCGCCGTCCTGGACCACGGCCACGTCATCGAGGCCGGCACTCACGCCCACCTGATCTCCGACCACGGGCGCTACGCGGCCCTCGCCGCGTAAGCCCGGGCCGGCAGCCCGCTCGGTCAGCCGCCGACGGCCTCCCGGGCGGCCTGCGCGATCTGGTCGGCGGAGATCCCCGCTGCCCGCATGAGTTCGGCGGGGGTTCCGGAGCCGGGCAGGCCGCTCACGGCCAGGTGCCTGATGCGGACCGGGTGGCCCGCGTCGTTGAGCGCTTCGAGTACCGCGCCGCCGATGCCGCCCTGCGGGTAGTGGTCCTCGACCACCACGAGCCGGTCACCGGTCGCGTGGGCCGCCTCGAGGAGCGTGTCGACGTCGATCGGCTTGATCGAGTACAGGTCCACGACGCGGGCGCTGATGCCGTCGCGACCAAGCTGATCGGCCGCGGCCAGGCAGTTGTGCAACGTCACCCCGGCCCCGATCAGCGTCACTTGGTCGTCGGAGCTGGAGCGGACGACCTTGGCGCCGCCGATCGGGAAGGCCTCGTCCGGCGCGTACAGCACCGGGTACGCGCCGCGGGTGGTGCGCATGAAAACGACGCCGCTGCGCTCGGCCATCTCCTGTACCAGGTAGGCCGTGCTCGTCGCGTCGCTCGGATACAGGACGGTGGAGCCGTGCACGGCCCGCATCATCGCCAGGTCCTCCAGGGCCATCTGCGACGGGCCGTCCGCGCCGATCTCCGTACCCGCGTGGGAGCCGCACAGGCGGATGTTGGCCTGGGAGATGGCCGACATCCGGATGAAGTCGTAGGCGCGCGTGAAGAAGGCGGCGAACGTGGCCGCGAAGGGGACGTACCCGCGGACCGACATGCCGACCGCGGCCGCGACCAGCTGCTGCTCGGCGATGAACATCTCGAAGTACCGTTCGCCATGCGCCTTGGCGAACTCCTCCATGTGGGTGGAGTTGCCCACCTCCCCGTCCAAGCCGACTACGTCGGAACGGACCCCGACCGCGGCCAGTGCTTGGCCGAACGCCAGCCGGGTGGCGACCTTGTCGCCCAGCTCGTAGCGGGGCAGGGTCACCTCGCCGCTGGGCCGGGTGCGGACCGATCCGTTCTCCGGGCGTAGCCCGCTGATCGTGAGGTGGCGTTCCCCGCCGAGCTCGATGATGGCCCGTTCGGCCATGTCGGCGGGCAGCGGCCTGCCGTGCCAGCCTTCGGCGTCCTCGACCTCGTCGAACCCGCGGCCCTTAAGGGTCCGGGCCAGGATCACGGTGGGCCGGTCCGCGCCGGACGCGTGGGCGAACGCCTTGTCGATCTCGCCGACGTCGTGCCCGTCGATGACGATGGCGTGGCAGCCGAACGCCTCAACCCGCCTGGCGTAGGCGTCCAGGTCCCAGCCCAATTCGGTCGGGCCGCGCTGGCCGAGCCGGTTCACGTCGACGATCGCGGTCAGGTTTTTCAGCTCGTAATGGGCGGCCTTGTCGAACGCCTCCCACATCGATCCTTCGGCCATCTCGCTATCACCGCAGAGCACCCAGACGCGGTACGGCAGCTCGTCCAGGTACCGGCCGGCCAGGGCGACGCCGACGCCGTCGGGCAGCCCCTGACCGAGCGACCCCGTGGCGACGTCGACCCACGGCAGCAGCGGAGTGGGATGGCCCTCCAGCCGCGAGCCGAACCGCCGGTACCCGGTCATCAGCTCGTCGTCAGAGATGACGCCCGCTGCCTTGAACATCGAGTAGAGCAGCGGGGACGCGTGCCCCTTGGAGAAGATGAGGTGATCGTTGGCCGGGTCATCCGGCCGCTGCCAGTCGTAGCGGAAGTGCCGGACCAGCAGGACCGCCATCAAGTCGGCGGCCGACATGCTCGAAGTGGGGTGGCCGGATCCGGCCGAGGTGCTGCAGCGGATCGAGTCGACCCGCAGCTGCTGGCCGAGAGCACGAATGTCGTCCAAGGTCTGCACGGGCATGGCGGTCTTCCTCCAACTGTCGGCTTCGGTCAAGACCTGGCGCTACCGGTAGCGTACGGCCTGTCTTTTACGTAGTCCCAGGTGCCCTCGGACTGAAACATCTCGGCCGCGCGTCAAGGTCAGCCCGGAGGTGCCACGGAAGGAGCGAGAAATGCGCGCATTCGCGGTACTGAGGTTCGGTCAGGCTCCCGGGCTCCACAACCTGCCGGTTCCCGCGGCGGACGGCGCGTTCCTCATTCGCGTGAGGTACGCGGGGGTCAATCCGCTCGACAACAACCTGCTCGGACGCCTGACCGCCAGCTCAGCCTATCCCTTCGTGGTAGGCGTGGATTTCGCTGGCGTGATCGAACGTGCCCCGGCCGGAGCAGGCGACCTCAAGGTCGGCCAGCGCGTTTTCGGCGTCGCCCGCACGCATGGTTCGTACGCCGAGTACACCGCGGTCGCGCCGGCCGCGCGGCTGGAGCCGCTGGCCGTCATCCCCGACGGCATCCCTGACGAGCAGGCCGCGGCCCTGCCCACCAGCGCGGTAACGGCGCTGAGAACGCTGCAGCTGCTCGATGTCACCGCGGGCCAGCGGCTGGTGGTGATGGGCGCGACCGGCGGGGTCGGCGGCTACGCGATGCAGATGGCCGTCTCTCGCGGCGTCCACGTCATCGCCACCGTCCGCGGGGACGCCGACGAGGCTCGCCGGCTGGGCGCCGCAGAAGTGTACGACAGCCAAGCCGCCGACGTGATCGACGCGCTGCGCACGGCGCACCCGGGCGGCGTCGATGCGGTCCTGGACCTGGTCAACGGCCCGGACGCGATCCGCCGCGACGCGGAAATCCTCAGGCCCGGAGGCACCCTGGTCTCGACGATCTTCGCCGCGGACGAGGCGTGGTTCGCCGAGCGCCACATCACCGCGCACAACCACGCGTCCAGCGCCAATCCGCTGCTATCGCGGCCAGGACTGGACACGGTGGTACGGATGCTCGCAGACGGCACGATCACCGCGCGCATCGGTTCAGTCGCAGGACTGGACGAGGCCGGGCAGATACTCGAACGACTCCGCACCGGCGGCCTCCGCGGCAAAGCCGTCATCCGGCTGTGAAGCCACACCACCCCGCCGAACCGTCCCGTGGCACGCACCAGGCCGAGAACCCGCACCGCTGCCGTTCGGATTCATGAATCTCCCCGGCATCCGACGGTCAGCCGCGATCGGCGCCGCATCACGCCGGCGGTAAGCCCGTTACCGGACCGGCGGCGGCTTTCCCTCAGCGCTCGCGGCGAGCGTCATGTCCCAGCCGCACGTCGCGCAGGCGTGCCGGAAGGCCGACCGGGCAAATTCCACCGCCGCTGCCCGCGGATCGGGGCCCGAGCGGATGTCGTCCCAGTCCAGGATGTACTCGCCCAGGCCTGAGTCCCAGCGCGCCGCGGGCGGAGACAGGGTC
>JASHVM010000433.1:0-11330 GCA_030044595.1 Streptosporangiaceae bacterium | reverse complement strand
CGGATGCTCGCCGCGGCGAAGCTTGCCCTTCGGCAGCGACCAGTCGTCGTACTCCGGCCGGTGCACCAGCGCCACCTCGACGGCCCCGCTGGCCGACGATCTCCACAGCACCCCGCCGGCCGCCCGGATCATCCCGTCGCCATCACCATGCATGATCCTTCTGCCCATCACAAGCTGGCCAGCAGGACCCATCGGCCGTACGGCAAGCGAGCGCACCCGCGAACGCGGACGCACTCCCGGCGGGATCCATCACCGGGCGGCACACGCCGCTAGTTGACGATACGGCCGGCCGGCCCGACGAGTCCAGCGCGGATCAGGCACGGCCCGCCGCTGGAGCCGTGGTCCCGGCGGCGACTGCGTGGTACCAGGCCAGCACTGCCCGCCGGGTTCCCGCTGATCGCCTGATCGACCCTCAGCCCTCGGTGTCGGCCCAGGTCTGGGTGAGGGCGGACAGGCTAGCGAGGCGGCGGAGGGCGCCGAGATAGGCACGGGATTCCTCCTCGGTCACCAGCCCTCTGTGCAGCGCTTCGCGCTTGAGCGCGTAGGCGCGCATGTCCTCGCGATCGCGGCGCAGCGCGCCGGCCAGCGCGCGGACCATCGCCCGCCCGGTATCGGGCGGGGGGCCTGCCGCAAGCGCCAGCGCCAGGTGCCGCAGGCACAGCACCGCCGCGCCGGGCGCGGCTGGTACCTGCCCGACGGCCTCGCTGACCGCCTTGCTCTCGCGTTCGGCAAGCGCCGCGCACAGCGGGCACGTGCCGGGCTGCGGGGCAACGGCGGCCACGCGGCTAGCCAGGTCGGCGACGGTGCCGTCTTGCTCACTGATGGATTCCAGCGCGTCGGCCACGGCGCCGACCAGCTTCGGGTAGCCGGCGGAGATGCCCAGAGGGGAGGCGATGGCGGCGTATTGCCAGGTATGCAACGGGCAGAACCCGCCCGCCAGCGCATGCCGCTCCTGGTCACCGTCGTAGGTGGCGAGCCGGAACTGGCTGCGGCGAAGGTAACCGGTAAGCGTTGCCTGCATCTGCTCGCACACCATGCAGCCGTCCGCCTGCGCGCTGGCGGCCGGCGCGAGCTCGGCGTCGGCGGCCTCGCCCAGGCGCGGCAGCTCCGCGGCGTCCAGCGCCGCCTTGAAGCCGGCCAGCCGGTCGGCGAGGCCGTCAAGCGCCGCGAGGTCCTCATCGCGCGGCACCGACTGAAGGTGGCGGCGGAAACGATCTGCCGCCTCGCGCATCTGCCGGCCAGCTTGATCGTCCAGCCTCTCGGCCCAGTCCCTGGCCGCTTCCTGGAACGCGACACGCGCACGTTCGTCAAATGCGGCGATCGCAGCGGTGAGCGCGTCCTCCAGATGGCGCCGGACCTCCGCGCCGGCGGTACTGGCCTTGCGGCGGGACCGTCGCGGCATCTGCACCGGGACCGCCCACTCCGGCACCGGGACCAGGAGCGCGGGAACGTCTTCGGCCGACCAGCCCGCGGGCTCGCGACGGTCATCGACGCCCGCCAGGCCCGCGATCCCGGCGCCCACCACGCCTGGTGAGCGCGATATGGCGAGCAGCTCGCCGATCTGGCCGGCCACCATGCCGGTGAGCAGTTCGTGCACCTCGCCCAGCCGCCGGTCCAGCCAGGCGCCGGCGATGTCACGCCCGGCGTCCTCCAGCCTGCTCCCGGCTTCCCCCAGCACGCTGCGGACGGTGCCGTTGCCGGCGGCAGCCAGCAAGTCGTCGGCGCGCGGCTCGATCAGGTCCCGCAGGCTCGCCTGCCACGCGTGGCTTCGGGCCGTGAGCAGTTCCGGCAAGCCGGTATCGATCCGGCCGGTGATCTTGGCCGCCACGGCGCTGCGTTGCCGGCTCAGCTCGGCCATCCGCGTGTCGAAGGCGGCCAGCACCGCTGAAGGGTCGGGACCCCCGTCCAGGCGGAGCCGGCCGAGCCGCAGGTCGCGCCGCTGGCCGGAAACCAGGCCGACGGCGCGATCGGCGATATTGCCGAGGATCACGCGCGTCTTGCCGGTGGTCAGGATTTCGTCCAGCGTGGCGCGAAGCGGCGGGAGACCGCTGCCGGACAATCGCCCGCGGTCACCCTGAACGACCGCCTCCAGCGCCTCCAGCGCCGACAAGGCAAACAAGCGCGGCTCCCCGATCCCCAGATCCTCGCGGACGCGGCGGCGCACGAACTCCGCCGCTTGGGCGGCGTCACGATCCGAGACCAGGTCGCGCTTGTTGAGCACGAGGAACAGCCGACCCGCGTGCCGGGCAGTATCGGCAACGAAACCGGCCTCGGCCTCGGTCAGCGGCGAGTCGAAGCCGGTCACGAAGATCACCGCGTCGGCCTCGGGCAGGAACTGCCTGGTGGTCGCGGTGTTGATCTCGATGGCGGACCCGACGCCGGGAGTGTCGACGAACTCGAACCCCAGCCGCAGGATCTCCGCCGGAATCTCGACCTGCACCGACACCACCTGCAGTTCGGCCCGCCTGGTGCTCGCCTGCGCAACGAAATCGGCCACCTCGGCCAGCGGCACCTCGACGGGCAGCGGCGATCCCCGGCGGTGCACGATCGCCCGGGGCCTGCTGCCGAACCGCACCGTCGTGATCACCGAGGTCATCGGCAGCGCCCCCATCGGCAGATAAGGGCCGCCGAGCAGCGCGTTCATCAGCGTCGTCTTACCGCGGCTGAACTGGCCGACGACGGCCAGCTGGAACCGGTCGGCAGCCAGCCGCGCCAGCAGGTCCCTGGCCTGCTTCTCGGCCAGCTGATCTCGGGACGCCCGCGCCACGTGCAGCGCGGCGCGGATCAGGTCGCCGAGCTCAAGACGGCGGTCCCGGTAGGTCCTCAGCCCGCTCACCGCGACCGCCCGGGAACAGGATCAGCGGGGACTCGCGACAGGGCTGACGGCATGCGACCCTCCGGACTGTGGCCAGGGACCGTCAGCGGGCCGCTTCCACGGCCGCGAGTCCAAGGTGAGCCCCATCACCCCTGCCCGTCCATTCTGCCAGAGCCCCGTCGCGGCGTCCCGGTGGCAGAGTTGCGTTCGCTGTAACGTTGGCCCCGAGGCGGAGGGGCCCGCCTGACGCCGCGGAGATGCCGCCAACGGTCCCTGCCTGGACGGCGTGGAGGCCGCTGTGGCCAAGGTGAGCGAGGACGAGGTCCTGCTGCTGTGGCGGGCGCTGATGGCGTTCCGGTCCGGTAAGCGTCCGGCCTGCGAGGCGACGGGGAAGCCGCCGCGCAGCCCGTGCCCTCTGTATCACCAGTGCCCCCGCTGGCCCGGGCCGGACGACTACTACGCGGTGATGGAGGAAACACCGGAGCAAACCGAGCAACGGCGCTCGGCTTGGCCGTGCAGCAGGCTCGCGGGCTTGCTGTCACCCGAGCTGCGGCGCATCGGACCCCGCTGAGCGGTGCTCCCCGGACGGGCGGCTTTCACGCTGGCATCCGCTTGCGGACCATCAGGATCAGCGGGATCCCGGCGAACTCCGCGACCATCGAGAACACGACGATGGCGACCAGGGATACGTTGAACAACGCGCCGATGACGATGCTGCCGGCCACCCACGCGACGCCGTACACGCCAGTGAACAGACCGTAGCCGGAGGCGCGCCGGTCCGGGGCAATCATCGGGGCGACCGCCGCGGGGATGATCGACTCCTGCACTCCCATCCCCAGGCCCCACAATGAAGCGCCCACCAGGCAGGACCAGAACCCGCCGAGGAATACCAGCGGAGCGTAACCCGCCGTGACGACGATCAGCGGGATGAGCACGCCGATCCCGACCCGGTCGAAGATGCGCCCGAGCAGCAGCGACCCAGCGCCGCTCACAGCCATCGCTGCCGCGTAGAACACTGGGATCAGCGGTGCGGACACGGTACCAGCGCGGGCGAAGTGATAGGAGATGAGCGGGAAATCGGCAAAGCCGGCCCCGGCCAGCGCCGCGGCGGCAAGGTAGAGCCAGAACACGCGGGGCAGGCCAGCGGTAGTGACCTGGGCCGGGCCAGCCGTCAGGTCCTGAGGCCGCGGGTAGAACAGGCGCGCTACCGCCAGCAGCGACAGCGTGATCACGGCGGGGACCGCCAGCGCCGCGAAGGCGATCTTGTAGTCGTGCCGGGTCATCACCAGCACCAGGGCCACGAACAGCGGGCCGAACATGGCGCCGAACTGGTCGAGCGCCTCGTGCACCCCGAACGCCCGCCCGTACCCGATGTCCGTGGCGGCGTGCGAGAGCATCGCGTCCCTGGGCGGGTTCCTCGTCGCCTTCCCGACCCGTTCCAGGATGATCAGAAGCGCGGCCACCTGCCAGTTCCCGGCCAGCGCGAGCAGCGGTACCACCGACATCTGCAGGACGTAGCCGCCGATGGTGATCGGCCAGTACCGCCCGGTGCGGTCGGCGCCACGCCCGGAAAACAGCCGCAGGCCGTATCCGAGGAACTCGCCGACCCCGCTGATGGCGCTGATCGCGAACGCCCCGGCGCCAAGCAGGCCCAGGTACGGGCCCACGATGCTTCGTGAACCCTCGTACGTGAAGTCGGCGAAAAAGCTCATGACGCCGACCATGACCACGAACTTCAGCGCCGGCGAGGTATCGGCGACCCGCTGCCTGATGCTCATCGCAACGGCCACGACCTGCCGCTAGCCGCCGGGTCCGTCCGGCTCGCTGGCACCATGCGACCTCCTGGCTCCTGGCCAGGGACCGTCAGCTGGACATCTTCCGTGCCCGCGATTCCGGGGCGAGCCCCATCACCCCTGTGGTCACCATTCTGCCATCGTTGGGGCGCGGTAAAGTGACCTTAGGTGATGAAGCCCGCCTGAACCGCCGCCGTGGCTGATGGCTTCTACCGGACTCGAGCCGGTGGAGGCGCGAATGAGTTCTCCGGTGCGGTTCAACAGCATCCTGTTCGAACGACCCGAGGATGCCGCTGAGCAGGCGGAGACCTCGTTTTTCGCCGATCTGAACCTCGATCAGGTCTTTGCCGCGGTCGCGGCGGGTCGGGACGAATATGACCTGGCCCCCTTCTTCCGCATCCCGCTGCGCAGCGAGAAGTCGGTGGCGTACCGGCACGAAGTCCTGCGCGACCTGCAGAACGAGGCGGTATCTGCGGCCGTGGCGGGATTCGCGGAGCAGATGCGCGAGATGCGCAGGCACCTGGCCCGGGCGGGCAAGCTTCGCTACAAGTACCAGAAGGAGCACTGGTTCCTGGACGCGACGCGTACCTACTGTGCGGCGGTCAGGACGCTGGCCGGCGCGCTCGCCGCCGCAGGGGTGCAATCCCGCGGCCTCAGCGCGTTCCAGGGGTACCTGGCTGGCTATACGCAATCGGCCGAGTTCACCGGTCTGGCGGCTGAGATCGGGGAGGTGACCAGCGCCCTGGCCACGGTGCGGTATTGCGTCAACATCAAAGACGCCCGGGTCAGGGTCACCGGGTACGACGGGGAAGCCGACTACAGCGCCGAGGTGGCACGGACGTTCGCGAAGTTCGCCCAGGGCGCGGTCAAGAGCTACAGGGTAGGGTTCCGGAACTCTCCGGACATGGACCACGTGGAGGAACGCATCCTGGGTTTCGTCGCCCGCCTGTACCCCGACGTGTTCGGCGCGCTGGATGACTTTTGTGCCCGCCACGCCCGCTACCTCGATGACACGATCCTGGTCTTCGACCGGGAGATCCAGTTTTACACCGCGTACCTGAGCTTCGTCGCGCCGATGAAAGCGGCAGGCCTGCCATTCTGCTACCCGGTGGTGTCCGCGGCCCGCAAAGAGGTCAGTGCTACCGGCGCGTTTGACCTGGCCCTGGCCGGCAAGCTCAGGCCCAGAGCTCATGACGTAGTACCAAATGACTTCCATCTCGCCGGCCCGGAGCGCATCTTCGTGGTGACCGGGCCGAACAGCGGCGGCAAGACGACGTTTGCGCGGATGTTCGGTCAGCTGCACTACCTGGCCAGCCTCGGCTACCCGGTACCGGCCCGGCAAGCCCGGCTGTTCCTGCCGGACCAGGTCTTCACGCATTTCGAGAGGGAAGAGGACCTAACGACGCTGCGCGGCAAGTTCGAGGATGAGCTGGTCCGGATCCGCGACGTCCTGGAGCGGGCGACCGGGGACAGCGTGGTGGTCATGAACGAGAGCTTCGCCTCGACCGCGCTGCGGGACGCCACGAAAGTCGGCGAGCGGGTGCTGGACCGGATGCGCTGCCTGGGCCTGCTTGGCGTATACGTCACCTTCGTCGACGAACTGGCCTCACTGAACGAGGCCTGCGTCAGCATGGTGGGCACGGTGGTACCGGGCAACCCGGCCCAGCGAACCTACAAGGTCCTGCGGCAGCCCGCCGACGGGCTGGCCTATGCCGCCGCGATCGCGGGCAAATACGGGCTCACCTATGAGCGGCTGAAGGAGCGGCTGACGCCATGAAAGCCTTCCTGATGCACCCGGACCGGGATTTCTCCCTGAAGCGGGACTTGCCGCCCAACGAAGCGGACCTGGCCAAGGACCTG
Source organism: Streptosporangiaceae bacterium (assembly GCA_030044595.1). Classification (GTDB taxonomy): domain Bacteria; phylum Actinomycetota; class Actinomycetes; order Streptosporangiales; family Streptosporangiaceae; genus Palsa-504. Next base: position 4,862 of record JASHVM010000433.1, on the reverse strand, counting down.
GAGCTGGACGTGCTGCTGCGGGTCATGTCCGGCGGCGACAAGTTCCTTTTCGCCGTGGCCAAATGGGGCATTCATTCGGGCCTGACCAGCCCGGCGGAGATCTTGTACCGACAGCACGTGCTGGCCGACTGCATCGACCGGCCCCAGGTGATCCACGATCTGTACGACGTCGCCGTGGCAGCGCTCACCGAGGAGAAGAGGATCTTGGGCTGGGCCCTCCGGGATTCACCCGAGAGCATCTTGCACCGTACCCGGCAGGCGATGCAGCTGTTTGTCGGCATGCTACGGCGGCTGCGGGACATCACCGACCTCAGCACCGCCGGGTTCCGCTCCGAAGGCTTCACCCGGTTCTTCGCCATGATCGCCAAAGAGCTCGATGACGATTACTTCGCCGAGATGGATGCTCACCTGTCCGAGCTGGCGTTCCGGCGCGGCACGCTGATCAGCGCCGGGCTGGGCAAAGGCTGCAAGGGAACTGGTTACATCGTGCGCAGGCAGCCAGGGCAGAGCTGGCGGGACCGGATACCGAAGAGGAACAGGTCCAGCTACACCTTCGTCATCCCGGAACGGGACGAGAACGGGATGCGGACGCTGTCGGACCTGCAGAACCGGGGACTCAACGATACGGCGAACGCGCTGGCGCAGTCCGTCGACCACATCCGGAGCTTCTTCTTGATGCTGCGCGCCGAGCTGGGTTTCTACATCGGCTGCCTGAACCTGCGAGAGCGCCTGACCGGCAAGGCCGAGCCGGTCTGCTTCCCCGTACCGACCGACCCGGTCCTGGCCAGCGCCGGGCGGGTCCGGTTCTCGGCCCGCGGACTGTATGACGTCTGCCTCACGCTGAGCCTGGAGGCGAGGGCCGTCGGGAACGACGTAGACGCCGACGGCCGACAGCTGATCATGGTCACCGGCGCGAACCAGGGCGGCAAGTCGACGTTCCTGCGCAGCGTCGGCCTGGCGCAGCTGATGATGCAGGCCGGCATGTTCGTGGCGGCGGAGGAGTTCGCCGCCAGCACCTGCACCGGGGTGTTCACGCACTTCAAACGCGAGGAAGACGCCACGATGGAGAAGGGAAAACTCGACGAGGAACTGGCCAGGATGAGCGGCGTAGCCGATCAGGTCGAGGCCGGCGGCCTGCTGCTGGGCAACGAGTCGTTCGCGTCCACCAACGAGCGGGAAGGTTCCGAGATCGCCCGCCAGGTCATCCGCGCACTGACCGAGGCAGGCATCCGGGTGGTCTTCGTCACCCACCTGTACGACCTGGCGGAACGCTGCTACGCGGAGAATGCGGGAATGTCGCTCTTCCTCCGCGCGGAACGGGAGCCCAACGGCCGGCGTACCTTCCGGCTGCTCGAAGGCGAGCCGTTGCCGACCAGCTACGGCCAGGACCTTTACCAACAGGTATTCGGTACCGCGTACGAGACAACGCCTGCCTGAGGAGGCCGGAGTGGACATTGAAGTCGTGGTCGAGATCCCGCAGGGATCGCGGAACAAGTACGAGATGGATCACGCCACCGGCCGCATCCGCCTGGACCGGATGCTGTTCACCTCAACCTGCTACCCGCTGGATTACGGATTCATCCCCGACACGCTGGCCGAGGACGGTGATCCGCTGGACGCGCTGGTCATGCTCGACGAGCCGACCTTCCCCGGCTGCCTGGTCCTAGCGCGGCCGGTTGCGGTGTTCTGGATGCTCGATGAGCACGGACCGGACGCCAAGATCCTCACCGTGCCCGCGCGAGACCCGCGGTACCTCGACGTGCGCGATCTGCCTGACGTGCCCGAGCACCTAGCCGCAGAGATCGGCCATTTCTTCGACATCTACAAGAAGCTGGAACCGGGCAAGAGCACCGACGTCCGCGGCTGGCAGGATCGCGTGGCCGCCGAGCAGGTGATCGCGACGGCTCGCACGCGCGCCCGCGGGTCTTCGGCCGACCTCGGCGCGGTGCACTCCTTTCGGGGTCGGCCCCCGGGCTCGCCGGTCGGCGATGACGACCGCTGATGAACTGCGCGCTCGGGGTCTCGCGGCAGCCGCGTTGTTCAAGCCGTCGATGGGCGGCTGGATCGTACGGATCTTCCCAGGCAGGATCAGGCAGCGTCCGGCCCCAGCGGCCGTGACGAGTCCTGCTCCCCCGGTCAGCAGGGAGACGGATAATGACCACCGGCGGCTTTGACGTTCGGTGTTCGGTCATCGTGCTCCGCAAGCACGAGGTGCTGCTCGTGCACCGAACGCACGATGGCCTGGAAGACTGGGTGCTGCCCGGCGGAACTCCGCGCGAGGGTGAGAGCGCGGCCGCGTGCGCACGCCGTGAGCTTTTTGAGGAGACCGGCGTATCGGCAGTTCCTTCCCAGGTTGCGCTCATCGTGGAGTCGGTGGCGCCGTCATCCGGCCGTCGCCTGCTGGATATCGTGTTCCTGGCTGCCGAACCGGTGCTGGGCAGGGAGCAATCACGCGAATCGGGCACCGAACCGCGTTTCGTCTCCCGAGATGAGCTGACCAAATTGGTCCTGCACCCGCCACTGGCCGGGCATCTGCTACGCCTGCTCGACTCCGACGCCCGCGGATGCGCACCCTACGTCGGCAATCTCCTGAGGCAAGCGGCCGGTCCGACATCGTAATGGCGTTAGGTCCCAAGCGGACTCTGGGCCGGCGGGCGGCTCGGGGACGGCCTGGCGTGTCACGTCGGCAGCCGGCGCCGTGTATGGTGAAGTGGTCACGCGATGAGGCTCGCGAAGTGTCGGCCGGGTAATCCGGCGACTAATGGCCTCTACCTGCAGGGACGTTGTTGCGTCACGGAGGCAGGGGAGGTCACGCGTGATCCCTGTGTTGATCCAGGTGTTGCAGAGCCTGGTGGTTCTTAGCCTTGCCCCGTTGTACGCGGGCGTGCTCGCGCGCGCCGAGGCCGTGGTGGCGTCCAAGCACGGGCCGAGCGTGCTGCAACCGTACCGGGACCTGGCCAAGCTGCTGCGCAAGGCCAGCGCGACCAGCGATCAGGCGTCCTGGGTGTTCCGCGGCGCGCCGTTCGTGGCCTTCGCCTGCTACCTGACCGTGTCGGTCATCGTGCCGGTGATCACCAACGAGCCGCTGCCGCTGGCCTTCCTGGCCGACCTGATCGGCGGCGCGTTCGTGCTGACGCTGGCCAGCTTCGTGATCTCGCTAGCCGGGCTGGACACCGCCAGCCCGTACGGCGGGCTGGGGGCGAGCCGGGCCAGCTGGATCGGCAGCATGGCCGAGCCCGCGCTGATCCTGGTGTTCTTCACGGTCGGGGCGGTGTCCGCGTCCGACAACCCGTACCTGATGAACCACGCGGTCGCGTCCTCCCCGTACGTGGTGGTCCTGCCGACGCACCTGCTCGGGCTGATCGCGTTCTTCATGATCGTGCTCGTGGAGAACGGGCGGATACCTATCGACAACCCGGGTGGCTCGACCGAGATCTCGATGATCGAGGAGAGCCGGGTGCTTGAGTACTCCGGCCGCGAGTACGCGCTGGTCAAGTGGGGCAGCTGGATGAAGCTCTTCCTGCTGTCCTCGGTTTTCATGAACGTGTTCGTGATCCCGTGGGGGCTCGGGACCGGCACCAGCCTGCCCGGAGCTCTGCTGGCGATCCCCGTCCTGCTCGGCAAGCTTGCGCTGTGCGGGCTCGCGATCGTCGTCATCGACACGTCGTTCGCGAAACTGCGGTTCTTCCGCATCGCCGAGTTCCTCGGCGCCGCGTTCATGCTCGCCCTGGTCGGTGTCGCCACCTCGTACGTGATCGGAGCGTGAGCCGTGGAAAGCCTGTCTGCGACCAGCACCGCGGGTGTGCTGCTGGACTTGTCCGGGGTGCTGATCCTGCTGCTGGCGTTCGCGTGCCTGGCGTCGAAGTTGTTCAACCGGTATGTCGCCTACTACGGCGCGCAGTCGGTGGTCCTGTCGTTCGCGGCGGCGACCGCCGCTGTGGCGTTCCACAGCGCCGAGCTGTGGATCCTCGCCGTGCTCACCCTGGCGGTCAAGGGCATCGCGATCCCGGTGACGGCCCGCAGGCTGCTGGTCACGAGGCTGGCGCTGAAACGCGACGCCGCGATGTCGACCGGCCTGTCTTCGTCGCTGATCGCCGGCGGGGCACTGACCGCGTTCGCCTACCTGGTGACCCGGCCCGCGCTGCTGCCCCACGGTACGGTCGCGGCGGCGGTCGTGCCGCTGTCAACCGCGGTGATCCTGCTCGGGGCCCTGTCCATGGTGGTGCGCCGGCATACGGTCGCGCAGCTCATCGGCTGGCTCATCGTCGAGAACGGCGTCTTCCTCGGCGCGATCACCCTGGTCGCGACGTTCCCGTTCATCGTGGAGGCCGGGATCTTCCTGGACATCGTCGCGGGCGTGCTGATCATGGTGGTGTTCGTCTCGGGGCTCACCCGCCAGCTGGCCGAGGCCAGCGCCGTCGAGCTGAGAGAGCTGCGCGGATGACCAGCCTGGCCATCCTCATCGCGCTCGGCCCGCTGGCGGGGTCGGGTGCCGCGATCGCGGGTGCCCGTGCCCGGCTGGCCGGCGTCGCTCTGGCCGCCGGGGCCGCGGTCGCCCTCGGCTGCTCTCTTGCTCTGCTGGTGATGCTGGACGGTCATCCGCCCCTGTTCGCCTGGGACGGCTTCCTCTACGTGGATTCGCTCGGCGGGTTCTTCTTGATGACGGTGGCCGGCGTGACGCTGCTCGCGGCGGTCGGCTCGATCGGTTACATCGCCGCGCAAGAAGACAGCGGCGAGCTGGGACGCTTCCAGGTCCGGCTTTATTTCGCGTTCTTCGGCCTGTTCGCCTCGCTGATGCTGGCGGCGCTGGAAACCGGCAACCTCGGTCTGCTGTTCGTGCTGGTGGAGGCCAGCACGCTGGC